>CAXSEW010000086.1:0-10940 GCA_964236185.1 uncultured Nakamurella sp.
AGATCGAGGACAAGCTCTCCGAGAAGATCTTGTTCGACGAGATCAAGCCCGGCCAGATCGTGCTGGTCGACATCGAAGGTGAAGGGGCGGACAAGATCTTCACCTTCGTCGGTGTTCCGCGTCCGTCGGAGATCCCCGATTCCGTTGCAGCCCTTGCCGTCGAAGGTCCCGGGATCAGCTTCGAGAAGGAGTAGTCCCGACCGACCGGCGCTGCGCCGGTCGATCGATCGCGATTCGACAAGGCCCGCCCCGCTGCTGCGGGGCGGGCCTTCGTCGTGTGCGGCTGTCCTTCGGCGAGTGGGCAGTGGCCGGTCGGGTGCGACCGGTGGCTGCACATTGGCACGCCTTGGCTGGCCGAGCGAGCGCGTTCCAGCGGAGCCGCTCCCGCCGAGCGCGTTCCAGCCCCACGCTGCTGTTGCGGCGCGCGCAGCGGGACGGAATGCGCTCGCGGGCGCCCTCCGCGGAACGCCCGCGTGAGCTGTGTGCTGCTCCGCGTCAGGACGGCAGCGCGACCCGACCGTCGGGCAGCACGGCGGCGAGCCCGTCGGCGACCAGCGAGGTCAGGCACCGCTGCCGCTGTGTCGGGTCCGGCCAGGCCAGGTCGAGCTCGGCAGACAGCACGGGGGAGGGGGCCGCCCGGAGCAGAGCCATGATCCGGCCCCGCACCTGTCGATCGGTCCCGGCCCACGTCTGCACCGCGCGCCGGGCGATCACCGTAGGCCGCCCGTCCACTCGCCAGCGGCAAACCTCGGCGAGCGGGCAGTCCGGGCAGCGCGGGTTGACGGCTGTGCAAACCAGCGCACCAAGCTCCATCACTGCGGCGGAGAACCTTGCCGCTGTCGGCGGATCGTCAGGGAGCAGGGCCTCGAGTTCCCGGCGGTCGGCCACGCTTGCCGGTTCCCGGATGCTGTCGACTCCCCGGACCGCCCTGGACAGCACGCGGCGGACGTTGGTGTCCACCACCGGAGTTCGCGTGCCGAACGCGAACGCTGCGATCGCCCGAGCGGTGTACTCGCCGATACCGGGCAACAACAGCAGTTCGGACACGGCGGTCGGGATCTGTCCGCCGTACTCATTGGTGACGGCGGTCGCCGCGGCATGCAGCCGCAACGCGCGGCGCGGGTAGCCCAGTCGCCCCCATTCGCGGAGCGCGTCGCCGGGTGAGTCGGCGGCCAGGTCCGCGGGGCTTGGCCATCGGCGCATCCAGACTTCGAAAACCGGAAGCACCCGGACCACCGGCGTCTGCTGCAGCATGAATTCGCTGACCATCACGGCCCACGGACCGGCGTCAGGGCGACGCCAGGGCAGATCGCGGCCGTGATCGGCGAAGAACGACAGCAACCGCTCCGGATCGAGCGGCGACCCGATCGTCTCGATCGGTGCCCCGGGGAAGCCGGGCCCAGGCGTGCTCAGTTGGTGAACACCTCTTCGACCAGTCCGGACGTGACGCCGAAGACGAATCCGCGCACACCGTCGGTGTGCTCGAGATGGGGCGACTGCCGCACCCGCCGGATCGGCTCGCGGACCGAGTCGTGCGGATCCTTGAACGCCTGCTCGGCCCAGGGCGGACGATATCCGGCGAAGTCCGCCATCTGCTGGTGGAAGGCGTCCTCCTCCAATGTGGCCAGGCCGCAATCGGTGTGGTGGACGATCATCACCTCGACCGTGCCAAGGGCGTACCGGGAGTTGGTCCGGGACCCGATGACGCCGTCGTGACGACTCCGCCGGCGTTCTGGATCAGGTGCGCCTCGCCCGGGGTCTTCCCGAACGCCGCGTGGGCGTCGACCCGGGCAGCCATGCACAACATCATGGTCACCGCCATCATGGGTCGGCCCGACCCAGTGCGGGTTCGATAGAGCTTGGACCGGTTGTGCTGCAGCAGTTCTTCGGCCGCAGTCATGGTTGTCCCCTACTCCGTCGGCGTGCGCCGGGTAGTGATCGGTGGTGTGCTCGGCCTGTCTACCCGGATTCCGACCCTGCCGAGATTACCGTCGACGTGTGATGCATCCCGTCGGTCCTCGTCCATCCGGGATCTACTGGCTTCGCCGGGTGATCTTCATCGTGGTGCTCATCGCCGTGTTGGTGGGTGTGATCTTCATCGTCGCCGGCCGATCGAAGGGCGGCACGCCCAGCGGGACATCGGGTATGGCCGCCGTCAGCGGCTCGGTCGCGCCCACCCTGACCGGTGTGCTGGCTTCGCGGCTGACCGCCGCGGGTTCCAGCGCTCCTGCCTCCGCCGCCGCGCAGTCGACCGGACCCCTGTCGTCGGCACCGAACGCTGCGTCCGGCAGCCCTGCCGGCACCGGGGCATCCGGTGCGCCGGCGTCGACCGCGCCCAGCAGCCCAGCAGCTGCCAGCCCCGCAGCCGGCAGCGCTTCGGCTGGCAGCGTCGCCGCGACCGGCAGCGGCGCGGCTGCGGCAACGGCACCGCCTGCCAGCGCCTCCAGCAAGCCGGTTGTCACCACACCCGGGAAGCCAGCGGCGACCAGCGCCGGCCCCACTCCGACGAGCGCCATGCCGACCCCGTCCAGTGCCAACCCGACGACGTCCACCCCCAAGTCCACCGCGTTCAGCGCCAAGCCGACGCCGACCAGCGCCGAGCCAACACCGACCAGCGCCAAATCGAGCTTGTCCAGCGCCGAGCCAACACCGTCCGGCGCCAGATCCACCGCGTCCGGCGCCAGATCCACCGCGTCCAGCGCCAAGCCGACCGCGTCCAGCGCCAAGCCGACGCCGACCAAGCACGCCGTCACCAACGCGGCGAAACCGGCTACCAAGCCGACGGCGACTGCGCCGCCCGCTCCCAGCACCGATGCGCAGGGACGCCTGCTGTGCTCGGATGCGGTGCTGCGGCTGGCCGCCGGTACCGGAGCCCAGTCCTACGTCGCCGGTGACCGCCCGATTCTCGGGGTGTCGGTGCTGAACACCGGATCCGCCGCCTGCACCCGCGACCTCTCCGGGCCGCTGCAGGTGTTCACCGTCTACACCGCCGCCGGGGCGCGGGTGTGGTCGACCGCGGACTGCTTCCCCGGCGAAGGCACCGATGTGCGGACGCTGCCGGCCCAGACCGCGGCGCAGTACAACATCAAGTGGTCCGGTACCACCTCGGCCCCGGGCTGCGCCGGGACACGGGCCGAGGTACCCGCCGGCAAGTACCAGGTACGGGTAAGCATCGGTTCATTGCGGGCCGCACCGGCCGACTTCGTCATCAGCTGACTTCGTCATCGCTGATCACGGCCGGGGCTCACACCCGGGGTCGGCAAGGTCAGAGCGGAGCGCCGTAGCGATCGACGATCGACGACTCGGCCAGCCGCGACAGGCCTTCCCGGACCACCCGGGCCCGGGCCTCGCCGACACCGTCCACCAGCTGGAGGTCAGCGGCGGTCGCCGCCAGCAGACCCTGCAGACTGCCGAAATGCGTGATCAACCGGTCCAGGATCACCGGCGGCACGCGGGGAATGCCCGCCAGCAGCCGATAGCCGCGGGGGCTGGTCGGCGCGTCGAGCGCATCCAGCGAGGCCGGATATCCGAGGACCTTGGCGACGGCCGCCAGGTCCAGGATTTCGGTGTCGTCCAGCGCCCGCAGGTCGTCGATCACCTCGGCGACGACGCGGTCGGACTGGTCCGGAGGTAGGTAGTCGCGGATCAGCAGCTCCCGCATCTCCTCGGTGCCGCTCACCAGCTCCTCCAATTGCAGGCCGAGCAGTCGTCCGTCGGTGCCCAACTCGATCACGCTGCTGGTCAGCTCGTCCGCGATCCGGCGGACCATCAACAGGCGCTGCAGTACCGTCATCGCGTCCCGCAGGGTGGCGAAATCCTCGATCTCCAGCGCCGCCAGCGAGGCGGTGACCTCGTCCAGTCGGGACTTGTACCGCTGCAGCGTGGCCAGCGCCTGATTGGCCCGGCCCAGGATGGCGGACGGATCGGCCACCACATGCCGCGAGCCGCCGAAGTACAGGCTGATGATGGCCATCGAATGGCTGACCGCGATGACCGGCAGGTCGGTCTGCAGGCCGACACGTTCCGCAGTGCGGTGCCGGGTGCCTGACTCGACCGTCGGAATGCTCGCGTCCGGCATCAGCTGGACGTTGGCCCGCACGATCTTGCTGGCGTCGTCGCTGAGGATGACTGCGCCGTCCATCTTGGACAGCTCGCGTACCCGGGTCGCCGAGTACTCCACGTCGAGCCGAAAACCGCCGTCGCACATCGCTTCCACGTCTGGGTTGTGCCCGAGCACGATCAGCGCCCCGGTGCGGCCCCGCAGGATGCGTTCGAGACCTTCACGAAGCGGCGTTCCGGGCGCGATCCGGGCGAGAATCTCCCGCAGCGCCAGGAGAGTCTTGCGCTCGTCGGCCACCGGGCCCCCATTCCAACGTCATCTTCCGCTGCAGCGCCCGACCTGGTGGTGTCGCCGCAGGTGCGGCGAGGGTCGAACACCGGAGCGAGGCAAGTGTAGTGGGGCCCGCCGCTGCCGTCAGTTCGCCTTCCGCTCGAGCCAGCGGACGACGCCCTTGTCGTTGCCCAGCGCGCGCATGGCCTGACCGAGGTCCGCCACCTGATCCACCCGCATGCCGGCCGGGCGCTGGACGTCACCGCCGACGGGAATGATGGCGTGGTCGAAGCCCAGCCGCGCCGCCTCGGCCAGCCGGCGCGATGCGTGCTGGACGGGCCGGATCTCGGCGGACAGACCGAGCTCACCGAACAGCACCAGCCCGGGCGCCAGCGGAATGTCGCGCACGGACGACCACACGGCCATGGCCAGTGGTAGATCGGCGGCCGGCTCGGTCACCTTCACGCCGCCGACCGTGGCCGCCAGCACCTCTCGCTTGGCAACGTTCACGCCGCCGAGCCGGTGCAGCACCGCGAGTACCAGAGCCGACCGGGAAGCGTCGAGACCGGACAGCGTGCGCCGGGCCGGGCCGTCGCTGTCGGCAGTGCCCACCAGCGCCTGCAGCTCGACCGGCATCGCCCGGCGGCCCTGCATCGTCACCATGGAGCAGGTGCCGGGGATGTCGAGCGTGCGACCGGAGCGGAACAGACCCGACGGGTCCGCCAGGCCGACGATGCCGTTCTCCACCATCTGGAAGCAACCCACCTCGTCGGAGGGACCGAACCGGTTCTTGATGCCCCTGATCAGCCGGAGCGGGGAGTTGCGGTCGCCCTCGAAGTGCAGCACCACGTCGACCAGGTGCTCGAGCACCCTGGGACCGGCGATGGCGCCGTCCTTGGTGACGTGTCCGACGAGCACGCAGGCAATACCGCGCTCCTTGGCGATCGCGGTGAGCGTGGCTGCGACGGCCCGCACCTGGGTGACCCCACCGGCGCTGCCGTCGACCTCGGCCATCGACACCGTCTGTACCGAGTCGAGGACGAGCAGGCCGGGGGACACCGCGTCGATGTGGGCGAGCACCGCCGACATCTCGGTCTCGGCGGCCAGGAACAGGTTCGGGTGCAGGGTGCCCATCCGGTCGGCGCGGAGGCGTACCTGCGCCGCCGACTCCTCGCCGGTGACGATCAGCGCGGCGGTCGAGTGCGAATCCGCCCAGGCGTGGGCGGCGGCCAGCAGCAGGGTCGACTTGCCGACGCCGGGCTCACCGGCCAGTAGCACCACGCCGCCGGGCACGAGACCGCCGCCGAGCACCCGGTCCAGCTCGGCCACGCCGCTGGGCGTGGCGGTGACCTGGCTGGCGTCGATCTCGCCGATCGGCCGGGCCGGCGCCGTGACCGGGCCCGCCGTCACCTTGCGCAGCATGCTGCGGACCGCGCCCACTTCGGCGAGGCTGCCCCACGCCTGGCAGTTCGGGCACCGCCCGGCCCATTTCGGTACCGATGCTCCACATTCGGTGCAGTGGAATGCCGGCTTGGCCGCTTTGGCCGCCGGCCGGCTGGACCCACCGCCGGAGCTGCCGGAGCCACCGGACGACGACCCGAAGGACGACGAGCGCTGCAGCGACGAGCGCTGCGCGGAGGGACGAGAGGCGCCGTTGGCGGGGAACGAAGGTCCGGTCATGATTCGAACGCTAGTTCACCCCACCGACAGTGGCGCCTTCGACGGGCCGCGCCGGATCGGCCGACCGAATCAGCCGACCGGACCAGCCGACCGAATCAGCCCGAGGCCGACTCGCTACCCGACTGGTAGATGGTGCCCTCCTCGGACGGCCCGAGCGGAATCGACGGACGACCGGTGGTCCGTTCGCCGGGAATCTCCACCGGCACGTTGATGGTGACGGTGCCCGCCTTCTGGAAGGTGAAGGTCACCGGCACGGAGACGCCGTAGCTGATCGGTGCGGTGAGGCCGGTCAGTGCGATCTTGTACTTGGTGCCGAAATCCACCAGCGACTGCGGCGCCACCGTCGCGGTGCCCTGGATCTCCACCTTGCTGGCGGCCGTCGTGGTGACCTGGGTCAGGGTGTCGGCGGTGATGCTGTCGTTGGAGACCCAGATCTGCAGCGGGGCGGTGCCGCCCTTCGGGTACGACGCCGCTTCCGGTGTCTCGAATTGCACATGGAGCACGTCGATGTCGCCGATCTTGCCGTTGCCGCTGCTGACCGCGGACACCTGCTGCGCGGTCTGCGCAATCTTGCCCGAGGCGCAGCCGCCGAGGGCGAGGGCCGAGGCCAGAACCGCGACCCAGAGGAGGCGACGTGGTGACTGGGCGGTGCGGGACACGGCGGTTCCCCTTTGGCTCGGTGGTCGGCTGCCCGTGCTGCTGACAAAGATGCTGTGCTGTTGATACAGAGGCTGTGCTGCTGACAGAAAGGCTGTGCTGCTGATACAGAGGTTAGTCGCCAGCGGCGGGATCATGGGCGCCGGGCCGCGTCGGCGCCCCGACCTTGCGGCGCCGCGCCCGTCACCGATGGTCACCGGCAGCGGCCGGATGCACGGCAGACAGGCATTTGTCAAGATCCAAGTGGGGCCCTGACCTGCGGTGATGAGTCGAGAACCGGCATCGCGACGTGTTAAGATGGCTTCATCGAAAGGGGTACCAGACACATGGTTTTCAAGGTCGGCGAAACAGTCGTCTACCCCCATCATGGGGCCGCTCTCATCCAGGCCACCGAAACGCGGATCGTCAAGGGCGAGGAGCGTCTCTACCTCGTTCTCAAAGTCGCCCAGGGCGATCTGACGGTGAAGGTCCCCGCGGAGAACGCGGAGATCGTCGGTGTCCGCGACGTGGTGGATCAAACGGGACTCAACAAGGTGTTCGACGTGCTGCGTGCACCGCACACCGAGGAGCCGACCAACTGGTCGCGCCGTTACAAGGCAAACCTCGAGAAGCTGGCGTCCGGCGACGTCAACAAGGTCGCTGAAGTGGTGCGCGACCTGTGGCGCCGTGACAAGGAACGTGGCCTCTCGGCCGGCGAGAAGCGGATGCTGGCCAAGGCCCGGCAGATCCTGGTTTCCGAGTTGGCTCTGGCCGAAGGTACGAACGAGGACAAGGCCGAGGGCATCCTCGACGAGGTACTTGCCTCCTGAGCTCTGTCTGCGGTCGCTGACCGACCGCTGTACATCGACGCCGGTATTCGACCTCCGATGAGCGTGGTTGCGCTGGTCCCGGCCGCTGGCCGAGGTGAGCGGCTCGGCCTGGGTGTGGCCAAGGCCTTCGTCGTCGTCGGCGGAGCTCCGTTGCTGGTCCACGCTGTCCGCCGGCTGCTCGAGGCGGGCGTCGATGAGGTCGTCGTTGCGGTCGGGCCCCCCGAGGTCGACGCCGCCCGGTCTCTGCTGGCCGACACCGCCACCGTCGTTGCGGGCGGTACCCACCGCGTGTCGTCGGTTCGCGCCGCGTTGGCGGTTGCCGACGAGAACGCCGAGGTCGTCCTCGTCCACGACGCCGCCCGCGCCTTCGTCCCGATCACGGTGATCGACGCGGTGATCGCCGCGGTCCGTGCGGGGCACCCGGCCGTCATCCCGGTCCTGCCCGTGGTCGACACCATTCGGGAGGTCGGCGATCAGGGCCTGACCAGAGTGGTCGACCGGGAACGACTCCGCGTCGTCCAGACACCGCAGGGCTTTTCGCCCTCGGTGCTGCGCGCGGCCTATGCCCGGGCCGCACGGGACGGGGTGACCGCGACCGACGACGCCGGCTTGGTCGAGCGGACCGGTGTTGCGATCAGTACGGTGATCGGCGACCGGGCGGCCTTCAAGATCACCACCGCCGCGGATCTCGAGGAGGCGCACAGGATGTTCCCCGCCGCCGGCGGTCCGCGAGTGGGCAGCGGGCTGGACGTCCATCCCATCGAGGCCGGCCGACCCTGCTACCTCGCCGGGTTGCTGTTCCCGAACTGCGATGGCTGCGCCGGACATTCAGACGGCGACGTGGCGGCGCATGCGCTCTGCGACGCCCTGCTGTCGGCCGCCGGCCTCGGCGATCTGGGCTCGGTCTTCGGGACGGACGATCCGCAGTGGCAGGGCGCTTCCGGCATCGTCCTGCTCGCGGAGGTCGTCTCCCGGGTCGCCGCGGCCGGCTTCACGGTCCTCAATGCCACCGTGCAGGTCGTCGCGAACACCCCCCGGCTCTCCCCGCGCCGGGCGGAGGCGCAGCACGTGCTCTCTGCCGTCGTCGGAGCGCCGGTGTCGGTGGCCGGCACCACCACCGACGGCCTCGGGCTGACCGGCCGCGGCGAAGGCCGCGCGGCGACGGCCACCGCCCTGCTGATCACTCGCTGAGGCGCTCACTCCAGGACAGTTCGTCCTCGATGTAACGGGTCCGGGCGGCCGCCAGACCGAAGCCCAGATGCACCAGCACCAGCGCCATCAGCAGCCAGAGCGACACGGTCCAACCTCCCGTCAGGTCGTGCACCAGACCGAACAGGAACGGCCCCACCGAGGCGATCAGGTAGCCGAACGACTGGGCGAAGCCGGACAACGCCAGCGTGCCGGCGGCCGAGCGGGCGCGCAACCCGACCAGCGTCAACGCCACCGGGAAGGCCCCGGTACCGATGCCGATGAGCACGACCCACAGCCAGATCGCGCCGCGGGCATCGAACAGCAGACCCAGGTATCCGGCCAGGTAACTCGCAGCCATGGTGATCACCACGCCGACCACCGGCACCCGGGCCAGCAGCACCGGCACGAGCGCGGAGATGACCACGCCGATCAGCGCCAGCAGCGACAACCACAGCGCCGCCACGGTATCGGAGGTCCCGGCACTGGTCAGGATCTCCGGTAGCCAGCCGAACATCACGTACGCCTGCAGCGCCTGGGTGCCGAAGTATCCGGCCAGTACCCAGGCCAGCCGGGTGCCGGCCAGCCGGCGCAGGCTGACGGACCGGCCTCCCGTTCGGGCGGCGGGTGGCCGCCCGCCACGGGCCAGCAGTAGCCAGGGGAGCAGGGCGAGCCCAGCCGGGATGGCCCACACCCCCAACCCGAGCTGCCAGCCCGCCGAAAGAGCATGCTCGATCGGCAGCGTCACCCCGGAGGCGATCGCGGCTCCGATGGACAGCGTCGTGGTGTAGACAGCGGTCATCGCGGCGATCTGGCGAGGGAAGTGCAGGCGGACCAGGCCCGGCATCAGCACGTTGCTGACAGCTACTCCGGCGAGGGCGATGGCCGACCCGACGAACAGCGCCGGTATGCCACCCACCGTCGACCGCACCACCTGCCCGGCGACCAGGGCCACCAGGGCGAGCACCACCGTTCGGTGGGTACCGAACCGCGCCGCCAGTCCCGCGGCGAGCAGGCCGAGTACGGCGAAGGACAGCGTCGGCAGCGCCAGCAACGCGCCGGCGGCGCTCCCGGTCAGTCCGGTGGCCGACCGCAGCTCAGGGGTGACGGAGCCGACCGCGTTGACGGCCAGCCGGAGGTTCAACGCGAGCGCGACCACCGCCACCACCACCAGCGCTCGGCTGTGGCTACGGCCCGCCGCGGGTGACGTCACCGGCAAAGGTTAGTGGCCCGCAGCATCCACTCCGGCGCATGGCAGGCTTGCACCCCATGACGACCATCGCGATCCTGGGTGCCGGAAAGATCGGCGAGGCCCTGCTCGCGGGCGTGCTCGCCGCAGGGCGCACCGCCGACTCCCTGCTGTTCACCGAGCGATATCCGGCCCGGGTGGTCGAACTGACCGAGCGTTACGGGGTACGCGGGGTGACCACGACGGAGGCCGCCGAGCAGGCCGACGTGCTGGTGGTCGCGGTCAAGCCGCAGGACATCGAGCCGCTGCTCATCGACCTCGCCGGCTCGGTCACGCCGGGCACGCTGGTGGTCTCGCTCGCCGCCGGCCTGCCGACCAGCCTCTACGAGCGGCACCTGCCGGCGGGCACCGCCGTGGTGCGGGTGATGCCGAACACGCCGATGCTGGTCGGCGAGGCGATGAGCGCCATCTCACCGGGCACCCATGCCACTGCCGATCACCTGCAGCTGGTGGAGGATCTGCTGTCCTCCGTCGGCAAGGTGGTCCGGGTGCCCGAGGCCCAGCAGGACGCGGTCACGGCGCTGTCCGGCTCCGGGCCCGCCTACTTCTTCTTCCTGGTCGAGGCGATGATCGACGCCGGCATCCTGCTGGGGCTGCCCCGCGACGTCTCGACCGCGCTGATCATCCAGTCCGCCGTCGGTGCGGCCACCATGCTGCGGGATTCCGGTGAGCACCCGGTGGCCCTGCGCGAGGCCGTCACCTCGCCCGGTGGCACCACCATCGCCGCCATTCGCGAGTTGGAGAACCACGCCGTCCGGGCGGCGTTGCTGTCTGCCATCGAGGCGGCCGCGCACCGGTCGGCCGAACTGGGCCGCGCCCACGACTGAAGCCCCTGAGGCGGTGCGTACCTGTGTTCGGTATCGGCAACCACAACGGCTGAAAAACTTTCTGGTTCCTGCCGGCGTGGCACGTTCACAGCGAGCGCAACGGCGAGTATGTGAACCCATCGCTTTCGTCCCAGCAGTCACGCTAGAGTGCAGCGAGCACGTGCGTGAGTGTCCACCGGAGGGGAAGCCGGCGGCGCGAT
>CAXSEW010000087.1:0-10753 GCA_964236185.1 uncultured Nakamurella sp.
GCAATCATTCCCGGTCCGTTGGCGTCGATCAGGCTTCGGAGAGCACCTCGACGTCGGCCTGCTTGCGGGCAGCGAGGGCGGCGGCCCGCTCCTGATGACGGCGATCGACCGTCACCTGGGCGGCGTCGATGACGTCCTGGGCCACCGGGTACGACTCGACACCATCCACGCCGTTGTACTTCTCGATGTAGAAGCCCAACTCGGGGCCGGACTCCCACGAGGTGATCAGGCAGTAGCGCGGCTCGTCGCCCTGGTGGTAGACGGCGTGCCACAGGCGCTGGGTGTCGACGATGAGCTGGGCGCCGGCCGGCAGCGCGACGCGCGACTCTGTCGACGGGTCGTCGCGGTCCTCGCGGAGGATCATCATGGAGTCGGGATTGTCGGTGAGGTTGAAGAACCCCCGGACGATCCACCCGGTGTCCTCCGGGTTCAACCGGTTGTTGTCGTCGCGGTGCAGGTTGTAGATGCAATCCGAGTACTGGTTGGGCTGCAGCTCGATGATGCGGCAGCGGCCGACGTTGGCGCCGGGCTCCTGGGCGCGCGCGGTCAGCGTCGGCGCCTTGGCGACCTGCGCATCGATCCAGACGCCGTCCTTGTCGGTACGCGGCGGCGTGTGGTTCCAGAAACCGTCGCACTCGATCTCGCCGAACGCGCTCGCCAGCGGGGCGAAGCGGGTGACGCCGGAGGACTTCCAGTCGACGTACTCGACGGCGCGCCACTCCGCCGGATCGGCGGCCTGGTCGTGCTGGTCGAGAACGACGTAGCCGTTCTTCTCGAAGATCTCGAGCTTGGTGTAACCCATGGGTTTCCGTGCCCTCCTGTGAGCGCTATGCGCAGCGCGACCCTGCGGCGGACACTGACACCCGCCGCACTGAAAGTGACGAGAGCCTATCTCGGCCGTCCGACTGCTCGGTGCTACCTGTCGGTCCTGTCCGCCCGGTGCGCACGCGCACTGGCGTACAGACAGATCGCAGCTGCCGTCGCCAGGTTCAGCGACTCGGCGCCACCGTAGATCGGTACCTTGACCGACTCGTCCGCAGCGGCGATCAGCTCGGCCGGTAGACCGTGGGCCTCGGAGCCGAAGAGCCAGGCCGTCGGAAGATCCAGGATGCCGTCGTCGATGGCGGTGTCCAGATCGGTGTCGGCCTCGAGGCCGGTGGTGGCGAGCACGGACAACCCGGCCTCGGCCAGCTGCATCATGAGTTCGCCGACCTCGGTCGCCCGGGCTACCGGCAGGTGGAACAGCGAACCGGTGGACGCCCGGACGGCCTTGGGGTTGTAAGGGTCGACGGATTCGCCGGCGAAGACGACGGCGTCCGCCCCGGCCGCGTCGGCCAACCGGATGATCGTGCCGGCGTTGCCCGGGTCGTTGGTCTCCACCAGGACGGCCAGCAGTCGCGGTTCGGCGGCAATGATCGAACCGACGTCGCCGGCCGGAATGGCACAGCGGGCGACGATGCCCTGCGGCGAGACGGTGTCCGACAGTGCGGCGGCCGCGCGGTCGGTGACCTGGGTGACCTCGATGCGGGCCGCGAACGCGGCGCGCACCAGCTCGACGTTCCGGCTGCCGGCCCCGGAGGTGATGTACAGCTCGCGGACGATGCCGGGTGTGCGACGCTCGGCCGCGACCGCCTCGGCGACTGCCTGTGCACCCTCGGCCAGGAACTCGCCGGTTTCGACACGGCGCGGTTTGCGGAGCAGGCGGTGCGCGGCGGCGATCCGACTGGACCGCTCCGTCAGTACGCCGTCCTCGAAGCCGTCGGCGGCTTCGGTGATCTCAGCCGAATTACCCGGTGCGGTGCGCTGCCGATCAGCTGCGGCCTGCTCGGCCCGTCGGCTGCGCGGGGTGTCCCGGCTCTGCACCGTGGGGTCAGGGATGCGGTCGGGCACCGGCTGATCGGATCGCGTCGGGCGATCTGCGCGGCCCTGCCGCTCGGTACGCGCCGGACGGGCGGGCCGGTCAGTACGCGCCGGCCGGTCGGACCAGGCCGGTCGCTCGGTTCTTTCGGACCGGGCACGGTCGGACGAACGCCCCACCGCGGGGCCGCCGGTGGCGGTGTCCCGGGCGGGGCGTCGGCGGTCTTCCTGGGGGCTCAGGCTGCGTTCCCATCGGCGGCAGCGGGGGTGCTGCCGACGGCGGTGCTGCCGACGGCGGCGTTCTTGTCGGCGGCGTTCTCGTCGGCGACCGATGGCACGGCCTCGCGGGCCAGCACGACCAGGGCGGCGAAGGCGGCGTCGTCGGAGACGGCCAGCTCGGCCAGGACCTTGCGGTCGACCTCGACACCGGCGAGCTTGAGACCCTGCATGAAGCGGTTGTAGGTCATGCCGTGCGCGCGGGCGGCCGCGTTGATCCGGGCGATCCAGAGCTTGCGGAAGTCGTTCTTGCGCTTGCGACGGTCGTTGTAGGCGTAGTTGAGCGAGTGCAGCACCTGCTCTTTGGCCTTGCGATACAGCCGCGAGCGCTGCCCGCGGTAACCGCTGGCGTGCTCGAGAATGACGCGGCGCTTCTTGTGGGCGTTGACTGCCCTTTTGACGCGTGCCACGGGACACCTGTCTTTCTACTTCGGGTGGCGCTCGAGGAAACTTCGAGCGCCGGGGAGGGTCGGGATGCCGGTCGGGCCGGAGAAGAGCTGGGTCAGATGCCGAGCATGCGCTTGATGCGGGGGACGTCGACGGCGGCGATCTGCGTGGAGCTGTCCATCTGGCGGATGCGCTTGGTGGACTTGTTCTCCAGGTTGTGACGCTTGCCGGAGCCCTGGTGCATGATCTTTCCGGTGCCGGTGATCTTGACCCGCTTCTTGATCCCGGAGTGGGTTTTCATCTTTGGCATGACATTCCTCACTTGTTCTGGTGTGTACTGCCTCTGGTCGTGCAACGGCAGCCGCGGACGGCACCGATCTGACGACGCTCCCGCCCGCCGGAGGCAGACGATCAGCGCTGCGCCGCCGGCAGCAATTCGCAACTGTCGACGACGGGTGGTGCGGTGCTACTGCGCCGCGACCGACGGAGCGGGCTTGGCCTTTGCCGACTTGTGTGGCGCGAGCACCATGATCATGTTGCGGCCGTCCTGCTTGGGCGCGCTCTCCACGAAGCCGAGTTCGGCGACGTCGACGGACAACCGCTGCAACAGCCGGAAGCCCAGTTCGGGGCGCGACTGCTCACGTCCGCGGAACATGATGGTGACCTTGACCTTGTCCCCGGCCTTGAGGAACCGCTCGACGTGACCCTTCTTGGTGTCGTAGTCGTGCGAGTCGATCTTGGGCCGGAGCTTCATTTCCTTGATGACCGTCAGGACCTGATGACGACGGGCTTCGCGGGCCTTCTGCGCACTTTCGTACTTGAACTTGCCGTAGTCCATGAGCTTGGCGACCGGCGGACGTGCTTCCGGTGCCACCTCGACCAGGTCGAGGTCCTGCTCCTGGGCCATGCGAAGTGCCTCGGTGACGGGAACGATGCCGATCTGTTCTCCGGCCGCCCCGACGAGACGAATTTCTGGAACGCGAATCCTGTCGTTGATGCGTGGCTCGACGCTGATTGAATCCTCCTGGTTACCTGCGGGTCTACGGGTGGTGCGGTCCTGCTGGCCGTGCTGGACACCGCGGTCGGCGTCCACTGCCGAGCCCGGAACAGCAAGAAGGGCCCCGCGGAGCGAACACGCGGAGCCCACAACGCCAGCCACCTACCCCAACGGGGTACGCACCATCGACATCTCGTCGATGTACCGGACCCGGCCGCGCGATCCGCCTGGCGGCGGATCTGCGAACTCGGGTGGGAGTCGGGCTCCACTTGTCTTGTCCGCCAGCTTCACGACGGTGTGACACCGTCTGAATGTGCTGCCGGACAGTTCCTGGCCGGGCCGCTCGTTCCGACATCGAACTCACCGCACGGCAGGAACACAGCCCCTGTCGAACGGGGGCTGGTCGCGCCTGACACTCTACATGGTGTGAGCAGCCCCCCACCACTTCCGGAGTCGTCCGCAGCGCCCGACCAGCGGAAAGCCGCAGCGCCCGACCAGCGGCCCGACGACGACCGCGAGCTGGCCGATATCTCGGCCGGTGAGGTGATCAGCCGCGCAGCGGTGATGCTGATGTCCGCCGCCGCCGAACAGCTCGGCCTGGCCTCCGCCGACCCGGACCATCCAGAGCACCGGGACCTGGACGAGGCCCGTACGTTGATCACCGCACTGGCCGGGTTGCTGCAGGCCGCGCTGCCGGACCTCGGCCCGCATGCCGCCGCTTTCCGGGAGGGTCTGCAGGCACTGCAGCACGCGTTCCGCGAGTACTCGATCTTTCCGGACGAGCCGGGTGCGGGGCCCGGCGAGAACCTCGGCCGCCGAACGGCCTCCTGAAACGTCCTGAGCCGCTAGTTCGCCTGGCGCTTCTTGATCGCGTTGACCCGGTCGATGATCTCCAGCCGGCCGAGCGGCCGCTTGTCCTGCTCCTCCGCAGCCCGGCGCAACGCCTCGGCATCGGGGGCAGGCGCCTGCGGCGGCTGCGGCGCGTATTTCTCGTGCAGCGCTCGGACCGCCTTGAGCGACTCCACCGCCCGGCCGCGGTCGAGCAGCTGGATCGCCATCACCGGGTGCGTCTCGTCGTCCGGCATCTTCAGCAGCGCCCACTGGGCGCCCTGCGGGAACGAGATGCCGTACACCAGCGGCCACGGGTAGTAGTTCTCGCCGAGGATGTTGCGTACCAGCACTCCCTCGGCGAAGACCGTCAGGGTCGGCCGCGCCATCATCAAGATGGCGATGCCGATCAGCACGCCCAACCCGATCAGGCCGACCTGGTCGGAGGACTGGAACGCCACGCCGTCGTTGGTGCCGTGCAGCAGGATCCCGACCACCACCATCGTCACCACCACCGTGGTCGCCGAGATGACGGCGTAGATGGCGATCCGGCGCGGCCGGATCTTCAGCAGCGGTTCCGTGGTCGGTCTGTCCGTGTCACCCATTGTTTCGAACCCTTCTCGACTGCCGCCTCATCGTCTGCTGGCTCACCGACTGCTGGCTCACCGACTGCTGCATCATCGCCCGAAACCCATTCCGCCACCGGCACCGCGCAGCCTGCGAAGCACCAGTGCGGTCTCCAGCGCGGCAGCCGCGGCCTCGCCGCCCTTGTCCTCGGCGGCGTCCGGTCCGCCACTGCGGGCCACCGCCTGCGCCATGGTGTCGCAGGTCAGCACGCCGTTGCCGACCGGAACGCCGGAATCCAACGCCACCCTGGTCAGACCGGCGGTGACGGCGTCGCACACGTACTCGAAATGTGGCGTGCCGCCGCGGACGACGAGTCCCAGCGCCACCACGGCGTCGTGGTCCGAGGCCAACTGCTGGGCCACCACCGGCAGCTCCACGGCTCCGGGCACCCGGACCACGGTGGGTGCGACCGTGCCGGCCTGCCCGCAGACGTCGAGCGCCCGCTCGAGCAACACATCGGTGACGGCGGAATTCCACCTGGTCGACACGATGCCCACCCGCAGGCCCGCCGCGTCCGGGACGACGAGCGCGGGGCGGCCCTCGCCGCTCACTGCTCCACGCCGCCGATCTGCCCCTGCAGGCCGAGCTCGGAGATGTCGTGGCCCATCCGGTCGCGCTTGGTGGTCAGGTACCGCACGTTCTCCGGGTTCACCGAGACGGCCAGCGGCACCCGGCCGGTGATGTGCAGGCCGTAGCCCTCCAGGCCGGCTCGCTTGGCGGGATTGTTGGTCAGCAGCCGCATCGACTTGATACCCAGGTCGGCCAGTACCTGCGCGCCCGTGCCGTACTCCCGGGAGTCCGACGGCAGGCCCAGCGCCAGGTTCGCATCCACCGTGTCGGCGCCGGTGTCCTGGAGCTCGTAGGCCCGCAGCTTGTCCAGCAGGCCGATGCCGCGACCTTCGTGGCCGCGGATGTACAGCACCACGCCGCGACCCTCCGCGACCACGGCATCCAGCGCGGCGTGCAGCTGCGGCCCGCAGTCGCAGCGCAGCGAGCCGAGCACGTCGCCGGTCAGGCACTCGGAGTGGACGCGGACCAGCACGTCATCACCGTCGGCGATGTCGCCGTGCACCAGCGCGACCAGCTCCCGGCGGGTGACGGTGCTGAGGTAGCCCACCGCCCGGAAGTCGCCCTGCGGCAACGGTAACCGGGCGTCGGCGATCCTGGTCACCTGGATCTCCCGTGCGCGCCGGTAGGCAACCAGATCGGCGATCGAGATGAGCGCCAGGCCGTACTCGTGCGCAAATTCCTTGAGCTCGGGCAGCCGCGCCATCTCCCCGACCGAGGTGGACGAGACGATTTCGCAGATTCCGGCGACCGGCTGCAGACCGGCCAACCGGGCCAGGTCGACGGAGGCCTCGGTGTGCCCGGGACGGACCAGTACGCCACCCTCGCGGGCCCGCAGCGGCAGCACGTGGCCGGGCCGGGTGAGGTCGTCGACAGTGCTGCGCGGGTCGGCCAGCACCCGCATCGTCAGCGCCCGGTCGTATGCCGAGATACCCGTTGTCACACCCTCTTTGGCGTCCACCGACACCGTATACGCGGTGCCCTTGCGGTCCTGGTTGGTGTGGTACATCGGCGGCAGGCCCAACCGGTCGCAGTCCTCACCGGTCATCGGCACGCAGATCAGACCGGAGGAGTAGCGCACGGTGAAGGCCACCAGCTCGGGGGTGGCGAGCTCGGCCGCGAAGATGAGGTCGCCCTCGTTCTCCCGGTCCTCGTCGTCGACGACGAGGACGGCGCGACCCGCGGCGATCTGCGACACCGCGTACTCCACGGTGTCGAAGCCGGCCTCGGTCTTGATCCGGTCGAGTGTGCCCTGCTCCGCTGCTGGGTCGGCCGGCTGCGGGTGGGTGAGGGTCATGACAGGCCGCCGGTGGAGACGCCGCGGAAGGTCAGCAGCCGCTCGACGTACTTGGCCATCACGTCGACCTCGATGTTGACGCCGGCGCCGACGGCCGCGGTACCCAGCGTCGTCGCCGCCCTGGTCTCCGGAATGATCCCGAGGGTGAAGACGGCGCCTTCAGACGAGTCGGTGACGTCGATGACGGTCAACGAAATCCCGTCCACGGCAACGGCACCCTTGCTCGCGATGTACGGCGCGAGCTGCTTGTCAACGGCAATGCTGAACTCGTCATAGCGCTCGTGCGGCACCCGCGCCACCACCGTGCCGACGCCGTCGACGTGGCCCTGCACGACATGACCGCCCAGCCGGGTGGCCGGGGTGACCGAGCGCTCCAGGTTCACCGGTCGGCCGGGTGACCAGTCGCGGGCGCTGGTGCGCTCGAGCGTCTCGGCCATCACGTCGGCGGTGAAGGTTCCACCGTCGGACGCAACCACGGTCAGGCAGACCCCGGACACGGCGATGGAATCCCCGCGACGCACGTCCTGCGTGACGACCGGCCCGCGAACGGTCACCCGCGCGTCAGCACCG
This sequence comes from uncultured Nakamurella sp., assembly GCA_964236185.1. Classification (GTDB taxonomy): domain Bacteria; phylum Actinomycetota; class Actinomycetes; order Mycobacteriales; family Nakamurellaceae; genus Nakamurella. The sequence continues at coordinate 7,407 of CAXSEW010000087.1, forward strand.
CCCGGCGCAAGTTCCAGCGCGACGACCTCGCCACGCTCTTCGACGATCCCGGTGAACATGTGTCATCCATTTCACTCACCTGCACCTGCGGCGCTGCCGGCTGTCCTGCACGCCCTTGTTCCATCCTCCCCCACCGCAGGACCGGCGGGTGCCGAAAGAGCGGCGACCTCACGGCGAGGGCTTCGGCAGCAGCCGTCAGCTGTCGGCGTCGACCAGCGCGGACCGGGCGGAGGCGGCCGCCCGGGCCCGGAGCGCAGCCACCGCGGCTCCCGGGTCGGACATGCCGTAGACCGCGGATCCCGCGACGAAGCAGTGGGCGCCGGCAGCGGCGGCCTGCTCGATGGTGTCCAGATCGATCCCGCCGTCCACCTGCACCACCACGTTGAGGTGGCCGGTCTCGACCATGCGGCGGGCCCGACGGACCTTGTCCATCATGTCCGGGAGGAACAATTGGCCGCCGAAACCGGGTTCGACCGTCATCACCAGCAGCGTGTCGTAGTTGGGCAGCACCTCGAGCCAGTCGTCGAGGTCCGTACCGGGCTTGAGGGACAGACCGGCCTTGGCGCCGGCCGCGCGCAGCTCGACCGCCATGGTGACCGGGTCGGCCACCGCCTCGGCATGCACCGTGACGTTGTAGGCGCCGGCCTCGGCGTAGGCAACGGCCCAGCGGTCGGGATCGGTGATCATCAGGTGGCAGTCCAGCGGCAGGTCGGTCGCCGCCAGCAGCGACTTCACCACCGGCAGGCCCAGCGTCAGGTTCGGCACGAAATGGTTGTCCATGACGTCGACGTGCAGCCAGTCGGCGCCCGACACCGCCTGCGCCTCGTCGGCCAGGTGGGCGAAATCGGCGGACAGGATGCTGGGTGCGATGAGGGGAGCCACGTTTCCCAGCGTAGCTACGGCCACCCGCCCCGGCTGGCCCGCTCGACGAGTGCTGGGTCACGTGGGGCCGGGCGCCGCAGGCTCAGCCGGTGCGGCGCAGCAGCGCCAGGAACATGCCGTCGGTGCCGTGCCGGTGCGGCCAGAGCTGCACAGTCGGGCCGTCGCCGAGACCGGGAACGCCGGGGAGGTAGGGGCGGGCGTCGATCAGCTCGAGCTCCGGCGGCCGCCGGGCAATCACCCCCGCGGTCTCGGACAGGTGCGGTGAGCAGGTGACGTAGGCGACCACCCCGCCGGGGCGGACCAGGGTCGCCGCCGATGCCAGCAGTTCGCGCTGCAACTTCACCAGCGGAGCGACGTCGCTCTGCTGGCGGCGCCACCTGGCCTCCGGCCGGCGGCGGAGTGCACCGAGGCCCGTGCACGGTGCATCCAGCAGCACCCGGTCGAACCCGGCGGCCGGCAGTCCGGGATCGCGGCCGTCGGCGGTGTGCACGGCGACCGGCAGCCCGGCCACCGCCTGCCGGACCAACTCCGCCCGGTGCGGCGTCACCTCTACCGCGTCCAGCCGGGCGCCGGTCTGGGCCGCCCAGGCACCGAGCAGCGCAGCCTTGCCCCCCGGCCCGGCAGCCAGGTCCAGCCAGCGACGGTCCGGCCCCTCGAGTTCCGCGCCCGCCAGCACGAGCGCCACCAGTTGGGAGCCCTCGTCCTGCACGGCGGCCCGGCCGTCGACGACGGCGCTGATCCGCCCGGGGTCACCGGTCGGCAGGTACACCCCGAACGGCGAGTAGCGGGCCCGCTCGCCCGCGGCGGCCCGCATCAACTCGTCCTGGCTGATCCGGCCGGGTCTGGCGAGCAGGTGCACGTGCGGCGCGATGTCATCGGCGACCAGCGCGGCCCGCAGCTCGGCCAGCCCCGCCTCGTCGTTCCCGACGCCAAGGGCGTCCTGGATGGCGCCGGCGATCCAACGCGGATGCGCGGTCGCCAAGGACAGGTGACCCAGCGGGTCGGTGTTCACATCCGGCGCCAACTCGGCGATCCAGCCGTCGAGAGTGTTCCGGGACACCCTGCGCAGCACCGCATTCACGAAGCCGGCGGCCCCGGGGTTCGGTCCGGCGCGCACCAGGTCGACGGTGACCGACACCGCGGCGTGGTCCGGCACGCGGGTGTGCAGCAGTTGGTAGACGGCCAACCGGAGCGCATCGAGCACCGGACCGTCCAACTCGGCCAGCGGCCGGTCGCAGCAGGCACCGATCACCGCGTCCAGCTGACCGAGCGCGCGACAGGTGCCGTACCCGAGCTCGGTCGCCAGCGCGGCATCGCGGCCGGACAGCCGGCGGTCGCTGAGCAGGCCGGGCAGGGTCAGGTTGGCGTAGGCACCGCGGGTGCGCACCGCGGCGAGCAGATCCAGCGCGGCCTGGCGGGCGTGGTCGATGTCGGGCGGACGCCTGGTCGAGGGCCGCCGGGGTGGTCCCTCGCCGCCGCGGCGCGCTTCGCCGGAACGCCGCGGGTCGGCGGACCGTCCGCCGCGGGGGCCGGAGCTCGGCCGGCCGCCGCCCGACCGGGGGTGGTTGGTGCTCATCGCCGACGGCTCTTCCTGGATCCCGGCTCTTCGCCCAAGCGCTCATCACTCGCTCGGTCCGCTCCTCGCTCGTCCCTCGCTGCGATGCTCCCTCGCGCGCGAGCGCTCATCACAATTCGCTCCGCTCTCTGCTCGGCGCTCGCCTGATGCTCACTCATGCCAGTTGGCTCTCGTTGTCGTCGTGACGCTCCGGGCGTCCATCGGCGGTGACCACATCGGCCGCGACGCCGACGCCTGCGGAACCCAGCACCCACCCGGGTTGTGGCCGGGTACCACGCGCCCAGTCGGCGGCTGGCATCGGCCGCTTGCCGGTGGGCTGCACGGTGCCGAGGACGACCGGAGTGCTGCCGGTCCCGACGAGCACCTGACGCCTGGTGATGATCAGCTCGCCGGGCGCCAGCACCTCGTCGCTGCCGTTCGCATCCTCGATATCGCGGTCGGCAGCCGGGTCGACCGGTCCGAGCACCAGACGGCCGGAATCGGTGTTGGTCCATGCGCCCGGGGCCGGAGTGACCGACCGGACGTGCCGGTCGATCTCGATGGCAGGCCAAGCCCAGTGCACCTGTGCATCGGCCACGCTGATCTTGCCGGCCGTGCTCATTCCGTCCTCCGGTTGCGTCACCGCGGTCAGGGACCCGTCTGCGATGCCGTCGAGGGTGGTCACCAGCAACTCCGCACCGGACACCGACAGCCGCTCCAGCAGGGCGCCAGCCGTGTCCCGGGGGTCGATGGTCTCGGTGACCGCGGCGTAGATCGGCCCGGTATCCAACCCGGCCTCCAGCCGGAAGGTGGTCGCCCCGGTCAGCTCGTCGCCCGCCCGGATGGCCGCCTGCACCGGCGCGGCGCCGCGCCAGGCCGGCAGCAGCGAGAAGTGCAGATTGATCCAGCC
>CAXSEW010000088.1:0-10654 GCA_964236185.1 uncultured Nakamurella sp.
AGCGTCTTGCCGGCAGCCCCCGACACCGTGGTGCGGAGCACCGTGATGTCGGCCTGAGGTCGAGCCGGCAGTCCGCTCTCAGGCAGCTGCCCCAGTGCGTCGTCGACAGTGGTCTGGCTGATCTTCTCGGTCGCTCCCGCTCCTTGCAGGACCTTGCTGAAAGCCGTGATGCCGCCCAGCACGGCGTTGCAGTCCTTGGACAACCCCGGGATGCTGGTCCCCGACGTCGGGCTCGCCGAGCTGTCGCCGGCGTCGGTGCTGCTCTCGCCGGTCGGCGTGTCCTCGGTGACGCCCGCACTCTCGCTGCTGTCCGTGCTCTCGCTGGTCGGTCCGGTGCTCTCAGCACTGCTGTCGGACGACTCGGTGCTGCTGGTCGACTCGGTGCTGCTGGACGACTCGGTGCTGCTGGACGACTCGCCGCTCGTCGACTCGTCGCTGGTGGGGTCCGGGAAGGGCGACGGCGCTGACCTGGACGTCGTCGGCAGCACGGCGCCGGAGGCGATCTGTGCCTGCCCGCCCACCGTACCGGCACAGCCGGCGGTCAACAGGGAGACACAGAGTCCGGTGGCGATGACGACCCTGCGGATGTTCATCTGGCTCCTACACCTCGCTGCGGACACCGGCTCGACCGCGACCGGTTGCCCTGGATGCTATGCCGCACCGATCACCCGTTTCGGGCCCGAGTAGAGATTGAAGCCGTTGTCCCGGGTGAATCCGATGAGCGTCAATCCCGTCTCGGTGGCCAGCTCCACCGCCAACGAGGATGGTGCCGACACCGCGATGAGTATGCCCAGGCCGGCCATCACGGCCTTCTGCACCAGCTCGAACGACGCCCGCGACGACGTCAGCAGCGCGTCGCCGGACAGTGGCAGTTCGCCGGCCAGCAGCGCCGCTCCGACGACCTTGTCGACGGCGTTGTGCCGGCCGACGTCCTCCCGGATGTGTCGGAGCGTCCCATCCGGGGACAGCAGGGCCGCTCCGTGGATGCCGCCGGTCACGCTGAACGTCTTCTGCCCGGCCCGCAGCAGCCCCGGAGCGGCGGTGATGACGGCCGGGTCGAACTGGAGGTCGTCCGGGAGCAGGTGGCGGCTCCGGAGCTGCAGCGCCTCGATGGACGCCTTGCCACACACCCCACAGGACGAATTGGTCACGAAGGAACGCGAGGCCGCCTGCGCCGCAACAGGTATTGGACCAGCGAGTTGCACATCGACGACGTTGTAGGTGTTGCGGCCCTCGTCGTCGACCCCGTCGCAGTACCGCATGACGGCGACGTCCTCGGCATGGGCAATGATGCCTTCGGCGTGCAGGAAACCGTGGATCAGCTCGATGTCGGAACCGGCCGTCCGCATGGTGACGGTCAGCGACTCACCGCCGAGCCGGACCTCCAGCGGTTCCTCGCCGGCCACCAGGTCGGCCCGGCCGGAGAACGACTGGTCGCGATAACGCTGCATCCGGATCCGGGCGGTCACTCTGCTCACGAACCCAGTATGGGCGTTGATGACGACCAGACTCAGCGGCGGACCATCCGGATCTCCAGGATGCCGGCCGAGTCGATCTTCTCGCTGCCGTCGGGGATGAAGTCGTGGTGCACGTAGAAGGCGCTGGCCCGCGGGTTGTCGCGATAGACCCAGAGGCAGGCCGGATCCTCCGCGATCGCCGCGGTCAACAGCTCGTCAGCGACACCTGATCCCTGGTGCCCCTTGCGCACATAGATCGCGTAGAGCTCGCGCTCGCTCGGGGCGTCGTCGTCGCGGCTGGCGCCCGCGATGGCGATGCCGATGACCGCGTCGTCCAGCTCGGCCAGGAGGTGGTCGGCCACGCCGCTCTCGATTTCCTTGCGTCGCCGGACCGCCAGCTTGACCGGATCGAACTCGGCGAATCGCTCCGAGCCCCACAAGTCCTCGTAGGCTTCCCGCCAACAGGCGAGATGGCAGGCCGAGAAGGCCTCGGCGTCGTCCGGAGTCGCCCTGCGGATCGTCGGAGTGCTCATGAATCCACCTTCGGCGCAGCCGTCGGGCGAGGTCGGGTCTACGCGCCGGTCGGTGCCTCGACTTCACCGTTCGGCCAGTGGTTACTCCCGCTCACAGGCTAGTGCACGCAGAGGTACCGACCGCGCCGGACATCCCTGCCGTCGGGTGGTCTCGGGGCCGGGAGTCGACCGCACGTCGAACCCTCCGGAAGAGGTACGAAGTGGCACGATGTGGGGGTGACCGTCTACCGCGATTCGGGTGTGGTGCTGCGGGTGACGAAGCTCGGCGAGGCCGACCGCATCGTCACCCTGCTCACTCGACGAACCGGCCGTGTGCGGGCGGTGGCGAAGGGGGTGCGGCGCACCAAGAGCCGGTTCGGCGGCCGACTGGAGCCGTTCAGTCACGTCGACCTGCAGCTCTACGCCGGCCGGAACCTCGACATCGTGACCCAGGCAGTCGCCCTCGACTCGTTCGGTTCCACCATCGCCGCCGACTATCCCCGCTACACCGCCGCGACGGCGATCGTCGAGACGGTCGAGCGGCTGACCTCGGAGGAACGCGAGCCTTCGCTCAAGCTCTACCTGCTGCTGGTGTCCGTCCTGCGAGCGCTCGCCGAAACCAACCGGGACCCGTCCCTGCTGCTGGATGCGTTCCTGGTCCGGTCCATGTCGCTGGCCGGCTGGGCGCCGGCGCTGTCCGAGTGTGCCCGCTGCGGGGAGCCGGGACCGCACGCCGCCTTCTCCATTCCGTCCGGCGGACTGCTGTGCGGCACGTGTCGCTCCCCGGGCATCGCGCGACCGGCGCCGGGAGCCGTCGCGCTGATGGCGGCGTTGGCGTCCGGCGACTGGCCGGCGGCGGAGCAGTCCACCGGTTCGATGCGCCGGGAGGCGTCCGGGTTGGTGGCGGCGCTGCTGCAGTGGCACATCGAGCGCGGTCTGAAGTCGCTACCGCTGGTCGATCGCGGGGCCACCGAAGGTACCGACGCCGGCGTACTGATCGGCCCCCATTGATGCGGTCGCGCCTGGGCGCCAAGGCCGTCCCATCCCCGGCCGGCGCCGCGCCGCTCGCGCCGCACCCGCATCCCAGCGGGGTCGGGCCGCCGTCGATCCCGGCCGACGCGGTGCCGCAGCACGTGGCACTGGTGATGGACGGCAACGGCCGCTGGGCCAACGCGCGCGGGCTGCCGCGCACCGAGGGACACCAGCGCGGCGAGGCCGCCCTGTTCGATGTGGTCGAGGGCGCCATCCAACTCGGCGTCAAGCACCTGTCGGCCTACGCGTTCTCCACCGAGAACTGGAAGCGGTCACCGGAAGAGGTCCGCTTCCTGATGGGCTTCAACCGCGACGTCATCCGCCGCCGCCGCGACGACATGCACGCTCTCGGCGTCCGGGTGCGGTGGGCCGGCCGCCGGCCGCGGCTCTGGCGCAGCGTCATCCGGGAACTGGAGGTCGCCGAGCAACTGACCGCCGGCAACGACGTCCTCACCTTGACCATGTGTGTGAACTACGGCGGTCGAGCCGAGATCGCCGACGCCGCGAAGGCGATTGCGCTCGAGGTGGCCGCCGGGCGGGTCAACCCGGCAAAGGTGGATGAGGCGATGCTGGAGAAGTACCTCGACGAGCCGGACATGCCGGACGTCGACCTGTTCGTCCGCTCGTCGGGCGAGCAGCGCACCAGCAACTTCCTGCTCTGGCAATCCGCCTACGCCGAGATGGTTTTCCTGGACACGCTCTTCCCCGACTTCGACCGTCGGCACCTGTGGCAGGCGTGCGAAATCTTCGCCTCGCGCAATCGACGGTTCGGCGCTGCTGTGGAGCCGGCATGACCGACGTCCGCAATCGGCCCGCCACCCGCGGCGCCAGAGGCAAGTACTCGCCCGGATCGCTGGAGATCTTCGGGCTGATCCTGCTGACGGCGGTGCTGCTGCACCGGCAGCTGGCGGGCTGGCTGACCGCCGTGCTGCCGTCCGGCTGGGCGACCGTATTCATTGCCATCTGCGTGCAGGCGACGCCGTTCCTGGTGCTGGGCGTGCTGGTGTCCGGAGCGATCGCCGCCTTCGTCCCGGCCAGCTTCTTCGCCCGGGTGATGCCCGCCAACGCCGCGCTCGCGGTGCCCCTGGCCGGAGTGTGCGGGATCGCCCTACCCGGGTGCGAATGCGGATCGGTGCCGATCGCCAACCGGTTGATGAACCGCGGTGTGCGGCCGTCGGCAGCGTTGGCGTTCCTGCTGTCGGCGCCGGCGATCAATCCGATCGTGCTGGTTGCGACGGCGGTGGCCTTCCAGAACGAGCCGCGGATGGTCTGGGCGCGGTTGGTCGCCGGACTGCTGACGGCAGTGCTGGTGGGGTGGCTGTGGGAGAAGCTGGGCCGGCCGGAGTGGATGAAGCCGCGGCTGCGCGCGCCGGCGGACGGCCAGGAGACCGGCGCCGCGCTGTTCCTGCCCACCGTGCGGGGCGACTTCACCCAGGCTGCCGGCTTCCTGGTGATCGGCGCCGCGGCGGCGGCCACGCTGAACACCGTGGTGCCACGGCACTTCATGCTCAGCGTCGGATCGTCGGTGGTGGCGTCGATCCTGGTGATGGGTGCGCTCGCCTTCTTCCTGGCGCTGTGCTCGGAATCCGACGCTTTCGTCGCGGCGTCGTTCTCGGCGATTCCGGTGGTCGGAAAGCTGGTCTTCCTGACGGTCGGTCCGGCCGTGGACATCAAGTTGTTCGCCATGCAGTCCGGCACCTTCGGGCGGAAGTTCGCGGTGCGGTTCGCGCCGTTGACCTTCGTCGTGGCGGTGCTGGTCGGCGTCGGGGTCGGCCTGCTGTTCTTCGAAGGCTGGCGGTGACCGGTGAGTAGATCGACGCAATCGGTGCTGATGGCGCTGCTGGGCGGCCTGCTGATCTCGATCACCGTCAGCGGCCGGTTCACCTCGTACGTCAAGCCCGGATTCGCCCCCCTGCTGCTCATCGCGGGTGCGGTGCTGATCGTCGTCGGTATTGCCTCGATCGTGCTCGGCGTGCGCGACGACCTGCGCGCCGACCGGGACGGTGGCGTCGACCTGGACGGGCACCCGCACGCTCGACACGCCACGCACGACGAGGCGCACGGACATTCTCACGACCGTTCGAGGGCGCCCTGGCTGATCCTGGCGCCGGTGTTGGTGCTGCTGCTGTTGGCGCCTCCGGCGCTCGGCGCCGATGCGGTCGGCCGGAATGCCGGGTCTCAGGCCCTGGCCGGGCTCAGCGGCGTGGCGGCTCCCTCCGGCGCCGGAGCGGACGTCGCAGCCGGCGGTTCGGCGCAGGGGTATGCACCGAACGACGGCAGCGGGCATGCCATCGGTACCAAGGCCTTCGCCAAGAAGCGCCCGACCATGGCGTTCCCAGCCCTGCCGAGCGGCAAGGACCCGGTGCTGACGGTGAAGGACTTCGTGATGCGGGCGCTGTACGACGGGAACAACTCGGTCAGTGACAACGACATCACGGTGGTCGGTTTCATCGCGCCCGCCGGCGACGGCTACCCCGACGGTTACTCGCTGGCCCGGATGACGATCAGTTGTTGCGCCGCCGACGCCAGCCCGATGCGCATCCACCTCACCGGGACGGCGACGTACCCGGTCAACACCTGGGTGAGCGCGGTGGTCAGCGCGGAGACCGGGACCGCCGGTGCCGACAACGACTACGTGCCCACCGCCGACGTCACGTCGATGAGCCCGATCGCGCAGCCGTCGGATCCGTACGAGCACTGACCGGGTAGGTCAGTCGAACCGCCCCGGGTAGCGGCTCAGCGCAGCTCGACCTCGGCAGCGGCTCAACGGAGTTCTGCCTGCAGCGCCTCGGCCAGCGCGGGGTGGCTGAACACGAAGCCGGCGTCGGTCAGGGCGGTGGGGACGGCGTTCTGGCCGGTGGTCACCTCGCCCGCGAACTCGCCGAGGACAGCCGACAGGACGAATTTCGGCACCACCCAGGGGGCCGGCCGATGCAGCGCCCGGCCGAGCTCACGGGTGAACTCGGCGTTGGTCACCGGTACCGGTGCGGTCAGATTGACCGGACCCGCAACCTCGGCGGTCAGCAGGAAGGCGATGGCCTTGATCTCGTCCGTCACGGAGATCCACGGGTAGTACTGGCGGCCCGAGCCGAGCCGGCCGTTGGCGAACAACTTGGTGAGCAGGGTCAACTTCGGCAGCAGACCCCCCTCGCGACCCAGTACGAGTCCCGTCCGGATGGACGCCACCCGCACGCCGGCGTCCTTGGCCACTGCCGTCGCGTTCTCCCAGTCGACGCAAACGCCAGCCAGGAAACCGGTGCCGGCGTGAGCGGTCTCGTCGATCAGCTCGTCGCCGCGCGGACCGTAGTAGCCGACTGCGGAGGCATTGATCAGCACCGGCACGCCCGCCGCCGCACAACTCTTCGCCAGCAACTCGGTCGGCCGCACCCGAGACGTCCGGATCAGCTCCTTGTAGGCCGGTGTCCACCGCTTGTCGCCCACCCCGGCGCCGCAGAGATTGATCACCGCGTCGGCGCCGCTGAGCACCGCAGTACCGAGCTTGCCTCCGTCCGGATCCCAGCGCACCCGATCCGATCCCGAGGGCGCATGCCGAACCAGCTGGGTGACCCGGTGGCTGCCCGCCCGTAGTTCCGTCACCAACCGCGAACCGAGGAAGCCGCTGGCACCGGCCGCGATGATGTGCATGAAGCTCCCCGCTGTTGGTTGGTGGGCCGTTGGGCGGCCCGAGCAGCGGGCCGCAGTCGTTACAGGCCGAGGTCGCCCTCGAACTCGCCGGCCTCGATGCGCTTCTTGAGCGCGCCGAGGAAGCGGGACGCGTCGGCGCCGTCGATGTTCCGGTGGTCGTAGGACATCGCCAGATACATCATCGAGCGGATGGCGATCACCTCGCCGCCGTCGGCGTTGGTCATCACGACCGGGCGCTTGACGATCGCCCCGGTACCGAGGATGGCCGACTGTGGCGGCACGAAGATCGGCGTGTCGAACAGCGCGCCCACGGAACCGGTATTGGTGATGGTGAAGGTTCCGCCGGACAGCTCGTCGGGGCCGATCTTGTTGTCCCGGGTCCGCGCCGCCAGATCGGCGATCTTGCGGGCCAGACCGCTGATGTTGAGGTCGTCGGCCTCCTTGACGACCGGGACGATCAGCCCGCGCGGGGTGTCGACGGCGATGCCGAGATTGACCGACCCGTGGTAGGTGATCTCCTTCAGGTCCTCCGACAGCGAGGAGTTGATCACCGGGTAGAGCTTGGTCGCCTCGACTGCCGCCTTCACGAAGAACGGGAAGAACGAGAGCTTGACGCCCTCCCGGGCCTCGAACGCCGACTTGGCTCGGGCCCGCAGATTGGCGACCTTGGTGACGTCGACCTCGACAACCGTGGTCAGCTGGGCGGCCGTCTGCAGGCCGCGCAGCATGTTCTTGGCGATCGACTGGCGGATGCGCGGCAGTTTCTGGGTGGTTCCGATCAGCGCGGTGGCAGCGGCGCTCGCTGCCGGAGCCGTGGACGCGGCCGGAGCGGCGGCCGGAGCAGCGGCAGAGGCAGCAGCCGCTGAGGCGGCAGGGGCTGCAGCGGCAGCCTTCGCTGCCTCGGCAGCCTCGGCTGCAGTGCGGGCGGCTTCGCCGGCGGCAAGCACGTCCTCCCGCCGAATGCGACCCCCGACCCCCGTGCCGGTCAGCGTCGACAGGTCGATCCCCTGATCGGCCGCCAGCTTGCGAATGACCGGGGTGACGTAGCTCGTGGTCGCCGTCTTGGCGGCCGGCTGCCAGTCGGAGGCGGGCTTCTGGTCATCCGGCTGGGGAGCGGGCGCACTGGCGGCAGCTGCTGGAGCCGCCGGCTCCGGCGCTGCCGGCGCGGACGGTTCAGGTGCCGGCGGCGGCGTCGGTGCGGCGGCGGCGGCGGGAGCCGGGGCAGCGGGGGCCGCCGCCTGCTCGGCGGCCGGCTCAGGCTCGGTCTTCGGCTCGGCAGGGGCGCTCGCGGCCGGTGCGGCGGACTTGTCGCCGATGATGGCGAGCTGGCCGCCGACCTCGATGGTCTGGTCCTCGCCGACGCTGATCTCCAACAGCGTGCCGGCCACCGGGGACGGCACCTCGGTGTCGACCTTGTCGGTCGAGATCTCCACCAACGGCTCGTCGACGGCGACCTCGTCGCCGACCTGCTTGAGCCAGCGCGTCACGGTGCCCTCGGTCACCGATTCGCCCATCGCGGGCAGCGTGATCGCCGTGCCGCCGCTGGTCGGTGCCGCGTCGGCGACCGGCTTCTCGGCCGGTGCTTCGACATCCTGGGACGGCGTCTCGGCCGGCTGGGACATCGATTCGGCGGGGACGGCCTCGGGCTCAGGAGCAGGTTCGGGTTCGGGGGCCGGCTCGGGCTCGGGGGCAGCCTCGGGCTCGGGAGCAGCCTCCGGAGCGGCGGCCTCGGGCTCGGGGGCCGGCTCGGCCGGCTGGTCGGCAGCGCCGTCGGACCCGCTGCCGTCACCGATCAACGCCAGTTCGGCGCCGACCTCGGCGGTCTCGTCCTCGGCCACGACGATCTTCTCGAGCACTCCGGCGAAGGGGGAGGGGATCTCGGTGTCGACCTTGTCCGTGGAGATCTCGACCAATGGCTCGTCGACGGCGACCTCGTCGCCGACCTGCTTGAGCCAGCGGGTCACAGTGCCTTCGGTGACGCTTTCACCAAGAGCCGGCATCTGCACGGAGTGCGACATGAATTCTCTTCCCTACCTCGTCGACGAGCGGTTGCTCTGCGGTCTGGTGCTGATCGTTCAGTTGTGGACGTGCAGCGGCTTTCCGGCCATCGCCAGCATTGCCTCGCCGACCGCCTCGTACTGCGTGGGGTGCGCGTGCACCAGCGGCGCGACGTCCTCCGGGTAGGCCTCCCACCCGACGATCATCTGCGCCTCGCCGATCAGGTCGCCGACCCGTGCACCGACCAGGTGGACGCCGATCACCGGGCCGTTCTTGATCCGGATGACCTTGACACCACCTGCGGTGCGCAGGATCTGGGACTTGGGGTTACCGCCCAGGTCGTACAGGAACGTCTCGATCGTGTCCGCGCCGTGCTCCTCGACCGCGCTGGCTTCGCTGGCGCCGACCGAGGCGATCTGCGGGTCGCAGTAGGTGATCTTCGGAATCAGCGAGTCCGGCACCACGGTCGGGTTCAGTCCGGCGATCTCCTCGGCGACGAAGATGCCGTGCTGGAAACCCCGATGGGCCAGCTGGAGACCGGGAACGATGTCGCCGACGGCATAGACGTTCGGCAGGTTGGTCCGCAGCCGCTCGTCGGTCAGCACGAAGCCGCGGTCCATGTTCACCCCGGCCTCCTCGAACCCGCACCCGGAGGTGGCGGCGCCGCGGCCGACGGCAACCAGCAGCAGGTCGGCCGAATAGGTCTTGCCGTTCTCCAGGGTGACCGTGACGCCGCTGTCGTCCTGCGCGACGCCGGCGAACCGGATGCCGGTGGAGAAGGCGATCTTGCGCTTGCGGAAGGCCCGCTCCAGGAGCTTCTGCGCCCACGGGTCCTCGGCCGGAACCAGGCTCGGCAGGGCTTCGATGATCGTCACCTGGGTGCCGAACGAGGCCCACACCGAGGCGAATTCCACTCCGATGACGCCGCCACCGAGGACGATGGCGGACTCGGGTACCCACTCCAGTCCGAGCGCCTGCTCGCTGGTGATGACCCGGCCTTCGATGGCGAGGCCGGGCAGCGACTTGGAGTAGGAGCCGGTGGCCAGCACCACGTTGGTGCCGATGTAGCGGTCCTCCTCGACGACGACCGTGTTGGGGCCGACGAAGGTGCCGGAGCCCTCGATCACGGTGATGCCGCGGGACTTGATCAGTCCGGTCAGGCCCTTGTAGGCCTTGCTGACGATGCCGTCCTTGTATTTGTTCAATCCGGGGACGTCGATGCCGTCGAAGGTCGACCTGACGCCCACGGCGATGCCTTCGCGCGCCTCGTCGGCCACCTCGGCGGCGTGCAACAGCGTCTTCGTGGGCACGCACCCACGGTGCAGGCAGGTCCCGCCCAGTTTGTCCCGCTCGATCAGGACGACGGAGGAACCCAGCTCGGCGGCGCGCAGTGCTGTCGCGTAGCCGGCGGAGCCTCCGCCGAGGACGACGAGGTCGACGTTGGTGTCGGTCATGGAATGCGAACTCCTTGTGCTCTCGTGGAGGCAGACATCATCGGTGCCTCAGGGAGCCGACGAGCCGGTGCGGCCTCCATCTTGGCATCCCCGGCACTGCGCCGCGCCGCGGGTGCGGCTTTCCCGGCCCGCCGACGACGCCGATGGTCGACACTGCGTACAACACCCGGCACACCGGTGTCGGGCCTAGAATTCGCCGGCAGCTGAACCGGTGGGACTACGAGCATGGGGCGCGGTCGATGAGCTGGTTGTCGAGACGGAAGTCCCGCCCGACCTCGGCGCGGACCGAGCGGAAGGCCCAGTTCGAGGCACTCGCCGAGTGGGTCGACGCCCGCCGCGGCGTCGAGGTCTTCGTCGAACCGAAGACGCCGGTGACGCCGGTCAGCATGTTGCTGGTCGCCTCCGACGGCGAGTTCACCCGGCGCGCCATCTTCTCGCCGCAGGACGCGAAGAAATTCGCCCACGATCACGGCCTGCCGATCTACGACGCCACCATCGTCGGGTACCCGCAGCGGATGCGCGACTTCTCCCGCCGGCACACCATCGAGGAGCAGCG
>CAXSEW010000089.1:0-10591 GCA_964236185.1 uncultured Nakamurella sp.
TCAGGAGAGAAGGTTCGACAGTGACCACTGTGCTGATCTGCGATGAGCGCCGGAGCGCCCGCGACGGGCTGAACAGGGTCATGGCGTCCGTGCCGTCGGTGTCCGCGATCGACTGCGTCGGCAGCGGGGACGAACTTCTCGGCCGCTACGGCCGCGAGGCCGCCGACGTCGTGCTGATCGGCACCCAGCGGGCGCTGACCAGTGGCATCGAGGCGACCCGGCGCCTGTTGGCCATCCATCCGTCGGCGGTCGTGATCGTCTTCGGTTCGCCGGACGACACCGCTTCGATCGCCGCTGCCATCGCCTGTGGGGCCCGCGGTTTCCTGCGCTGGGACGCCACCCAGCCGGAGATCGTGTCGGCACTGGCCGACACCCTCACCAGTCCCCGTATACCCTCCCCAAGAGATGCGGTGGACGGGCAGGCGCAGCTGACCGAGCGTGAGCTGCAGGTGCTGCGCGGGATGAGCCAGGGGCAGTCCAACGGTGAGATCGGCAAGGAGCTGTTCCTGTCCGAGGACACCATCAAGACGCACGCGCGGCGCCTCTTCCGAAAACTCGGTGCCCGGGACCGGGCACAGGCGGTGGCGGTCGGATTCCGGCGCGGACTGGTCGCCTGAGTCCCTACGGTGCCGAGTAGGCCGACCCGACCTCCCATCGGCCTCGGACGGCGGGAAATGTTGATTCGCCCGGCGGAACGCTGGGTGAGCGCTGCGCCCGCGGCTACTATCAGTGAGCTCGGCCCGCGGCGGGCCCGAGGGGGGCGGCCGCTGTTCGGCCGGCGTGGAACGTCCGGCGGGATCACCCGTCGGCGGTGTAACGGACGGGCCTGTTTCGACGATGGACAAAGCAGAGGGTGCGACTGACGGGGCCGGCTTCGAGTCCGTGCTCGACAGCGCCGTTGCCGGTGACCGTCATGCCCTCGGCGTGGTGCTGGCCCGGATACATCCCCTGGTAGTGCGGTACTGCCGCTCGAAGGTCTCCGCGGCTCATCGATCCCTCTCGACCGCCGACGACGTTGCGCAGGAGGTGTGCATGGCTGTAGTGACGGCACTGCCCACCTATCGCCGCGACGGTCGGCCCTTTCTCGCTTTTGTCTATGGCATAGCGGCGCACAAGGTCGTCGACGCCCACCGTGCCGCTGGACGGTCGCGTTCGATCCCGGTCGCGGAGCTACCCGAAAGTCCCAGCACCGACCTCGGTCCGGAGCAGAACGCAGTGGACGGCAGCGTGGCGACCACCATGGCCAGCCTGCTGGCCACCCTGCCGGCCAGCCAGCAGGAGATCCTGCGGTTGCGGGTCGCCGTCGGACTCTCCGCCGATGAGACGGCGGCAGCTCTGGGTATGACGGCCGGTGCCGTCCGGGTGGCCCAGCACCGCGCGCTGACCAAGCTGCGCACTGCCCTGCAGGGTGACGCCGACCTGTGGGAGCAGGTGATCTAGGTGAGTCGCTATCAGCCCCCCGGGCGCCGGGCGGCAGCCGTCGGCGGCCCCGCCCGCCGGCCCCGCCCGGACGAGACGCTGCCCGGCGTGCAGTTTCCCGTCGTGGAGGACCTGACCAGCATCACCGCCGACGACGAATTCCTCGACGCCATCGCTGCGGGTGGTGTCGATCTGCGCACCGTCTTCGCCGCCGCCGGCGGGACCGCGATGCGCGGCCCCGCTGCCTCGTTCGGCGCTTCCGGCGGTGGCGGAGGTGGTGGCGGGCGCCCCGCCGAGCTGGGACCGCTGCTGGTGGCCTGGCGCTCGGAGCTCCTGGAACCGCCGCTACCGCAGCTGCCCACCCTCGCGCCCCGGCCCATGCTGGCCCCGGCCGACCGTTCGCGGCGCCGCTCGATGCGGTCGCTGCTCAGCGTCGGGGCGGCGATCTGCGCGCTGCTGATGGCGTCCACGGCTGTCGGGGCACATTCGGCGCAGCCCGGCCAACCGCTGTGGGGACTGAGCCAGGTGCTGTGGTCCGACCATGCGGATTCCATCGAGGCGAAGGTCAAGGTGGAGGCCGCCATCGGCGTGGCCAGGAAGGCGCTGAAGGAGGGCAATACCGCAGAGGCGAGTGCCGTGCTGAACAGCGTCGGCGTCGAGGTCGGCAAGGTGGCGCAATCCGACGGCCGCGCCGACCTGGAACGCGACCTCGTCAATCTGCGGAGCGATATCCAGGAGCAGGCCGCCGTGGTGGTGCCGAACGATGGCCCAGCGGAACCGAGTCCGCCGACCACCGGTTCCTCGGGTGGACCGGCATCGTCGCAGCGGAGCGGCGGAATCGTCCCGCCGGTTGCCGGATCCTCCAGCAGCGGCCGCACCACCGCGCCTACTTCGCCGTCGGTGCGCCGGCCGGGCAGCAGCGCCGCCTCCTCCACGACGGGGGGCGGTGCCAGCATCGCCCCGCCCGTCGCCCCGCCCACCAGCGCGGGACCGGTCGCCGGCCCGCCGCAGTCCGTCACCGACCTGCCAGTCGTGCCCGTTCTCCCGGCGACCTCTTCGTCACCGGTCGTGCCGGCCACGCCGGGAACGACCGCGGATCCGGGATCGACCGCCGGCCCGGTGACGACCGCACCGGCGGCGCCGAGCACCACCGACGGATCCACCACGCCCGTCCAGCAGTCCACCTCCGCATCGGTGGACTCCACCGCACCCACCACGCCGGCGCCGGACACCACCGCCGACCCCACCGATCCGCCGTCGTCGGCGACGCCGACCGACACACCCACCACCGCCGCGCCGACCACCGACGATCCCTCCACCTCGAGCACGGACCCGTCCTCGACCACCGATGACCCGACGACGGATATCACGACCTCGTCGACGACCGACGTCTCGACTCCGGTGTCGACGACTTCGGCGATACCCACCACGCTGGACAGCTCCCCGTCGACCGATTCGAACGGTTCGACCACCGACGATCCGTCCACCACCACCACGCAGACGGCCCCGGTCAACAGCACCGACGGCTCCGGCACCACGGCGAACGACCCGGTGGTCGATCCGGGTACCGCCACCACCTCGACGAGCGATGGCGGCGATGCGGCGACCCCCGCCGAGCCATCCGGGCCCTGAGCGATCTCGCCTAGACTGGTCGCATGCCGAGCGGTCCGATCTTTGCCAGTGATGCTGGTGCCGACCATGACGACAAGTTCTCGCTGATCGGGCTGACCTACGACGACGTCCTGCTGCTGCCGGACGAGTCCGATCTGGTCCCGAGCGAGGCCGACACCAGGACACGGTTGACCCGCAATGTGTCGCTGAAGATTCCCCTGGTGTCCAGCGCCATGGACACCGTGACGGAGTCACGGATGGCCATCGCCATGGCGCGTCAAGGTGGCATCGGGGTGCTGCACTACAACATGCAGCCGGAGAACCAGGCCACCCAGGTGGAGATCGTCAAGCGGTCCGAAGCCGGGATGGTCACCGACCCGATCACCTGCTCGCCGGACGCAACGATCGGGGAGGCCGACGGCATGTGTGCCATGTTCCGGATCTCCGGCGTCCCGGTGACCGACGCCCAGGGGCACCTGGTCGGCATCATCACCAACCGAGACATGCGGTTCGAGGTGGACATGGACCGGCCCGTCCGGGACGTGATGACACCGATGCCGCTGGTCACCGCGCCGGTCGGCTGCACCGCCGACGTCGCGCTGGGCCTGTTGCGGAAGCACAAGATCGAGAAGCTCCCACTGGTCGACGGCGACGGAAAGCTCCGCGGCTTGATCACGGTCAAGGACTTCACCAAGACCGAGCAATACCCCAATGCCACCAAGGACCGCGACGGCCGGTTGCTGGTCGCGGCCGCGGTCAGCGTCGGCGACGCCGCGCACTCGAGGGCCATGGGTCTGGTGGATGCCGGCGTCGACGTGCTGATCGTAGACACGGCGCACGGCCACTCGCGCGCCGTCGCCGACATGGTGGCGCGGCTGCAGAAGGACCTCGCCGGTCGGCATGTCGATGTCGTCGGCGGCAACGTCGCCACCCGGGCCGGCGCACAGTCGCTGATCGACGCAGGCGCCGACGCGGTCAAGGTGGGCGTCGGTCCCGGTTCGATCTGCACCACCCGGATCGTCACCGGTATCGGCGTGCCTCAGGTGACCGCGATTCACGAGGCGGCCAAGGCCTGCCGGCCGGCAGGCGTGCCGCTGATCGGTGACGGCGGACTGCAGTACTCCGGCGACATCGCGAAAGCCATTGCGGTGGGCGCGGACTCGGTGATGCTGGGTTCCCTGCTCGCCGGCGTGTCGGAGTCGCCGGGTCAGCTGATCTTCGTGAACGGCAAGCAGTACAAGACCTATCGCGGCATGGGTTCGCTCGGCGCGATGCAGTCGCGGGGAGAGACCAAGGCGTATTCGAAGTCTCGCTACGGGCAGGACGACGTGCTGTCCGACGACAAGCTGGTGCCCGAGGGCATCGAGGGCCGGGTGCCCTACCGTGGCAAGCTGTCCGACGTCACGCACCAACTGATCGGCGGCCTGCGGGCGGCGATGGGCTACACCGGCTCGCGCACCGTTGCCCGGTTGCAGGAGGCGAAGCTGGTTCGGATCACCTCCGCCGGGCTCAAGGAGTCGCATCCGCACGACGTGCAGATCACCACCGAGGCGCCCAACTACTTCGACCGCTGACCCCGGCCGGTCACCGGCGGGCCGCCCCCGGGGGGGCCCCGGCGATACCGTGGCTGCCGGTGGTCGGCGGTGCTGACAGTGCCTGACCGAGCAATTCCCCACACCCACTGGAGCGCAGCGTGAACGAGACCGTCGAGATCGGCATGGGCCGCACTGCGCGGCGCACGTACGCGCTGGAGGACGTGGCGATCGTGCCCTCCCGGCGCACCCGCTCATCCTCGAAGGTCTCCACGGCGTGGCAGATCGATGCCTACCGTTTCGACATCCCGCTGCTGACGGCGGCGTGCGACGCGGTGGTGTCGCCGGCGGTGGCGACCGAGGTCGGCCGGCTCGGCGGACTGGGCGTGCTCGACGGCGAAGGCCTGTGGGCGCGACACAGCGACCCGCAGAAGGTGATCGACGGCATCGTGGCGTTGGGCCCGGATGCCGACGCCACCGACGTCGTCGCCGCGTTGCAGGCGGCCTATGCGACTCCGGTCTCGGAGGATCTGCTGGCCGAGGCGATCGGCACCCTGCGCACCGGAGGCTCGACGGTGGCCGTCCGGCTCTCACCGCAGAACGCCGCCACGCTGACGCCGAAGGCGATCGCCGCCGGCGTCGAGATGCTGATCATCCAGGGGACCATCGTCTCCGCGGAACACGTGCAGGACGCCGGCGAGGCACTCAACCTCAAGTCGTTCATCGCGGACCTCGACGTGCCGGTGATCGTGGGCGGCGCCACCAATTTCCAGACCGCCACCCACCTGATGCGCACCGGCGCCGCCGGCGTCATCGTCGGCACCGGCAGCGGTGCGCACGCCACCACCGCCGAGGTGCTGGGTATCGCGGTACCGATGGCCACCGCGATCGCCGACGCCGCGGCGGCCCGTCGGTCCTATCTCGACGAGACCGGCGGTCGCTACGTGCACGTCATCGCCGCCGGCGACCTGCACAGCAGTGCCGACATCGCCAAGGCGATCGCCTGCGGCGCTGATGCGGTGATGCTCGGCGAGCCGCTGGCCGAGGCGTCGGAAGCACCTGCAGCGGGCTGGTTCTGGCCGACCACAGCTGCACATCCGGTGCTGCCCAGAGGTTTTGCCGGGCCCTGCGGCTTCGCCGACGTGCCGCTCGAGCAACTGCTGCTGGGTCCGGCGGTCAGCGCGGACGGCACCAGCAACCTGTTCGGTGCGCTGCGCCGGGCGATGGCCAAGGCCGGTTACTCCGACCTCAAGGCATTCCAGAAGGTGGACCTGACGGTTCGCGGCTGAGATGTCTTCGGTGGAGGAAGCGCTCAGATCCAGTCCTTGCGCCGCAAGGTGATGAACAACGTGGTGATCGCCGCGATCATCACCGCAAACGCGACCAGGAAGCCTTTCCAGGACTGGAAACCCGGGTAGGGCACGTTCATCCCCATGAATCCGGTGATCAGCGTGGGCACCGCGATGATGGCGGCCCACCCGGTCAACTTCTTCATCACCGTGTTCAGGTGGACGTCGGCCAGCGCCAGATTGGTCTCGTACATCGACGAGATCACGTCCCGCAGGCCGTCGGCGCCGCGGGCGACATGGTCGGCGTGGTCGGCCACATCGGAGAACTCCCGCACGCTCCTGGTGCCGAGCAGTTGCTCGGCCGGATCAGTCGGCCGGCGATCGGCGTCCCGGCTGCCGGACCCGCTTCCCCGGTCCGCGGCCCGGCCGGCCGCATTGGCCAGCCCGGAGGCGATGTCCCGCATCGGCTCGGTCGCCCGCCGGAGCCGGGCCACGGATCGGCGCAGCGTGAAGGCGTAGACCTGTTGCTCCCGGGACAGGGCCCGGTCGCCGAACAACAGCTCGGACAGCTCGTCGATCTGGTCCTCCATCTGCTGCAGTGCGGCGGTATAGCCGTCCACGATGAAGTCGAGCACAGCGTGCAGAACGGCCGGGACGCCGTCGGCCAGCACCGCCTTCTCGGCCCGGTCGAGGTCGCGGCAGATGTCGTCGCGGACCGCCAGATCCGCCAGCACGATCACCGCCCGCGGGCCGGCGAGCAACGACACCGGCCGCAGGATCAGTTCGCCGGTACCGGCATCGAAGGTCAGAGCCCTGGTCACGGCAACCATCGAATCGCCGATCCAGTCGAGTTTGATGGGCTCGCGCTCGCCCAGCAGATCCTCGATCGCCAGCGCGTCGATCCCGAGCTCGGCGGCAGCGGTGCCCAGTTCCGTGGTCTCCTCCCTGGGGAGGAAGAACCAGGCCTTCGTGTTGCTGTCGGCGCGCAGCATGCGCTCGATCTCCAGCGGTGAGGCGGAGCGGGAGTTCATCCCCGACGGGGTCCAGATGTGGCCGTGGCGGTCGGTGCCGCCGGTCTGGGCCACATCGGTTACCGGTTCGGCTGTCATGCGTTCATCCTGCTCCTCGGCCGACGCGCTCGTCGCCGGCTCTGCAGGTGGGGAGTTGATAGCTTGTTGTCCACCGTCCGGGTGGTCCGGCAGGCGGCCGGCCGATCCGGCGGGAGAGGGCGGTCGACGTGCGGGATGCACCGGTGGTCGCTGCCCTGGATGTGGGTGGTACCACCATCAAGGCGGCGCTGGTGGACCGCCGCGGCGCGGTGGTGCTGGAGACCCGCCGACCGACCGGCGTGCAGGACGGGCCCGGCGCCGTGGTGCGCGGCATCGTCGAACTGGCCGCGGAACTGACCGCCGACCCCGGCTTCCAGGTCGCGGCGGTCGGCACCTGCGTACCCGGCAGTGTCGACGCCAGGAAAGGTATCGCCCGGCTCGCCGTCAACCTGGGGTGGAGCGACGTGCCGCTGGCCGCTCTGATCGCGAACCGGACCGGCCTGCCGGTGGCGCTGGGGCACGATGTCCGCACCGCGGTGCTGGCCGAGGCGCGATCGGCGGTCGATGTCGCCGGCTCCCTGTTCTTCGTCGCCATCGGCACCGGTATCGCCGGTGGCCTGGCCACCGCCGGGGTGGTGGAGGACGGCGCGACCGGCCTGAGTGGCGAGGTCGGCCACCTCGTGGTGCGGCCCGGTGGGGCACTGTGCGGGTGCGGCAACCGCGGCTGCCTGGAGACGGTGGCCTCGGCGTCGCGGATCGCCGACCGGTACGCCGCTGCCACCGGCCGCAGTGGCGGATCGGCCGCCGACATCGCTACCCTGGTCGACGCCGGAGATGCAGCGGCACAGCTGATCTGGACCGAGGCGGTGGAAGCACTCGCCGACGCGCTGGCGGCGGTGACCGTCCTGATGGATCCGGCCCGGTTCGTACTCGGCGGTGGTCTGTCGCTGGCCGGCCGGACGCTGACCGATCCACTCACGGCTGCTCTGGCGCGCCGGTTGACGTTCCACCGGCCTCCACCGATCACCGTCAGCACGCTGGGCGACCGAGCCGGCGTGCTGGGTGCGGCGCTCCGGGCCTGGGACCTCTACGACCTTCGCGCCGCGGCCGCCGGCTTTCACGGCGACGCGCGATGAGCTCGCTGTGGTTGGCCGGTGGTCGGGTGGTCACCCCGGATGCGGTGCTCGCCGACGCCGGGGTGCTGGTGGTCGACGGGGTGATCCGTCAGGTGTTCGGTTCGGGCGGGTCGCCGCCGGAGCCGATGGACGAGGTGGTCGAGCTGGCCGGCGCCACGGTGCTGCCCGGGTTCGTCGACCTGCACGTCCACGGCGGCGGCGGGGCCGGGTTCGACGACGGGGCCGCTGCCATCGCCACCGGGCTCGCTGTGCACCGCGCCAACGGCACCACCCGGAGTCTGATCTCGCTGGTCACCGCACCACCGGGCGAGATGGAACGGTCGATCGGCGACGCCGCCCGGTATGCGGCGGGTGACCCGACGGTGCTCGGGCTGCACCTGGAAGGGCCTTTCCTGTCGCCCGAGCGGCGCGGTGTGCACGACCCGGCGGCGCTGCAGCGCCCGGACCCGGTGCTGCTCGATCTCCTGCTGGCCGCCGGCCGCGGTGCGGTCCGGGTGCTCACCCTGGCGCCCGAGCTGACCGGTGGCATGGACCTGCTCCGCCGCGCCGTCGACGCCGGCGCGCACGTGGCCGTCGGTCACTCCGATGCCGGTTACGACGTTGCGCTGCAGGCATTTTCGGCCGGCGCCGACCTGGTCACCCACGCCTTCAACGGCATGCGGCCGATGCACCATCGGGACCCGGCGATCGTCGGGGCGGCGATGGACGCGGGCGTGGTGCTGGAGGCGATCAACGACGGTGTGCACCTGCACGAGGCGACGGTCCGGCTGCTGCGGGCCGTGGCTCCCGGCCGGGTGGCGCTGATCACCGACGCCATGGCGGCCACCGGCGCCGGCGACGGCAGCTACCACCTCGGGGCGTTCCCGGTCGAGGTCACGGGCGGGCAGGCCCGGCTCGCCGACGGCACCATCGCCGGCTCCACGCTCACCATGGCGGTCGCGGTGCAGCGGGCCGTGCAGCTGGTCGGCATGCCGCTGGTGGAGGCGGCCAACGCGGCCTCGCTGGTGCCGGCCCGGTACCTCGGCGTCGACGACCGGTACGGATCGATCCGGCCGGGCCGCGCCGCCGACCTGGTGATCACCGGCGCGAACCTCGAGGTGCTGGCGGTGATGGTGGACGGGCGCTGGTTGGACGACCGGCGGCCCTGAGCTTCGCCCGCTGTCGCTGGATCAGGACGGCGGTCGGCGGTCCCGCTTGGGTCGGCGGAGCCCGGCGGCGGTGAGCCGCCGCACCAGCTCCCGGGACTCGACCGGTAGGGCGCCGGCGTCGATGAGATCCGCGTAGCGCTCCTGCGGCACGTCGTAGTGGTCGTGGTCGAATCCGCGCGCCGGAACGCCCTGCTCGGTGGCGAAGTCGTGCAGCTCGGCATAGCCGGCGTCGCTGACCAGATGCGACCACAGCCGGCCGTGCGCCGGCCACCGCGGCGGATCGATCAGGATCATGCCGCGATTGTCCCCGCCCCCTGCAGGGCCCAGGCGGCGGCTCCCTGCGTTGTCGTCGTCGCCGATACAACAGCGGTATTCGGCCTCCTCCTCCGCCTTGCGATCCATCCACCCGGATCCCCGCAGCCCAGCACCACGCAGGCGGGCCACTAGACTCCCGTCCAGCTGATCGACGAACACCTCCGGGACAAAGCCCAGGGAGGGACCGGTTCGCACACGTCAGGTGTCTCCGTGTGCCGACCCCGGCCCGACCCGAAAGGCCTGCTCATGACATTCCCCGCCGAACCCGGTAGTTCTGCCGAACTGGGCGGTCCCACCGATCCGGCGACCAACGAGCTGGAGGCACATCCGGTTCTGGTGGTCGACTTCGGCGCCCAGTACGCGCAGTTGATCGCCCGCCGGGTGCGCGAGGCGGCCGTCTACTCGGAGATCGTCCCGTCCTCGATGTCCGCCGCCGACATGCTGGCCAAGTCGCCGTCGGCGATCATCCTGTCCGGTGGTCCGGCCAGCGTCTACGAGGAGAACGCGCCGCAGCTGGACACCGCGGTGTTCGACGCCGACGTCCCGGTTTTCGGCATCTGCTACGGCTTCCAGGTGATGGCCAGCGCCCTCGGTGGCCGGGTCGATCGAACCGGGCGGCGGGAATACGGCGCCACCGAGCTGACCATCACCGACCAGGGTTCGCCGTTGATGCAGGGTCTGGGTGACCGCCTCGGCGTGTGGATGAGCCACGGTGATTCGGTGGCGCTGGCACCGCCCGGGTTCGCGGTCACCGCGACCACGCTGGACACGCCGATCGCGGCCTTCGAGAACGTGGAGCGCCGGCTGGCCGGGGTCCAGTACCACCCGGAGGTGATGCACTCCGAGCACGGCCAGGAAGTGCTGCGCCGGTTCCTGCACCAGGTCGCCGGGATCTCGCCGGACTGGGTGCCCAGCGAGATCCTCACCGAGCAGGTCGACCTCATCCGGGCCAGGATCGGCGGCGACAAGGTCATCTGCGGACTATCCGGCGGTGTCGACTCCGCGGTGGCCGCCGCGTTGGTGCACCGGGCCGTCGGTGATCAGCTGACCTGCGTGTTCGTCGACCACGGGCTGCTGCGCCAGGGTGAGCGG
>CAXSEW010000090.1:0-10521 GCA_964236185.1 uncultured Nakamurella sp.
CCAGGACGAGTAGAACACCAGGGCGGCAAACGACAGGGCGTGTGACTCGGCGAAGCCGAAGTTGGCGAAGGCCAGCAGCCGCTCGTAGATCCGGTCGGCTGAGGTGCCGGTGATGCCGTGCAGGTTGGCCATGCCGTCGTAGAGCCGGGTCTTCAGCTTCTCCATCTTCGCCCCGGACCGTTTGGCGCCCATCGCCCGCCGCAGCTGGTCGGCCTCGCCCGCGTCGAAACCCGCGACGTCGACGGCCAACTGCATCAATTGCTCCTGGAACAGCGGGATGCCCAGGGTCTTGGACAGCGACCGTTCCATCACCGGGTGGTCGTAGACCACCGGTTCCAATCCATTGCGGCGCCGGATGTACGGGTGCACCGACCCACCCTGGATGGGACCGGGGCGGATCAGCGCGACCTCGACGACCAGGTCGTAGAAGGTCCGCGGCTTGAGCCTGGGCAGGGTCGCCATCTGCGCGCGGGACTCGACCTGGAAGACGCCCACCGAGTCGGCCCGGCGCAGCATCTCGTAGACGGCAGGCTCCTCCAGATCCAGCGTGGCGAAGTCGACCTCGATGCCCTCGTGCTCGCGCACCAGGTCGACCGCGTAGTGCAGCGCGGAGAGCATGCCCAGCCCCAGCAGGTCGAATTTGACCAACCCGATGACGGCGCAGTCGTCCTTGTCCCACTGCAGCACCGACCGGTTCGGCATTCGTCCCCATTCCACCGGGCAGACCTCCCCCACCGGTCGGTCGCAGATCACCATTCCGCCGGAATGGATACCCAGATGCCGCGGATAATCCTGGATCCGGCCGGCCAGTTCGAGCACGTCCAGCGGAATGCTGTGCTTTTTGTCCTCGTGCAGCTGCGCCGCCAGCGGCGTCCAGCCGTCCAGCTGCTTGGAGTAGGCATCCTGCTGGCCGGGGGAATGCCCCAGCGCCTTGGCCATGTCGCGCACTGCCATCTTCGGCCGGAAGGTGTTGACATTGGCCACCTGTGCCGCCTTCTCGCGGCCGTACTTGCGGTAGACGTGCTGGATCACCTCCTCCCGCCGGTCGGACTCGATGTCGACGTCGATGTCCGGCGGGCCGTCCCGCTCGGGCGCCAGAAATCGCTCGAACAGCAATCCGTATTTCACCGCATCCACCGCGGTGATGCGCAGCGCGTAGCAGACCGCGGAATTGGCGGCCGAACCCCGGCCCTGGCACAGGATCTTCTTCTGTTCGCAGAACTGGACGATGTCGTGGACGATGAGAAAGTAGCCGGCGAAATGAAGATTGGTGATGATGTTGAGTTCTTTTTCCAGCTGCGCGTAGGCAGCCGGATTGTCCTGCGGCGAGCCGTAGCGCCCAGCGGCGCCGGCCATGGTGAGGGTGCGCAGGTGGCTGTTCTCGTCGTGCCCGGGCGGCACGTCGAACGGCGGCAGCTGCGGGGCGACCAGCATCAGGTCGAAGGCGCACTCCCGACCGATCCGGGCTGCGTTCGCCACCGCGTCGGGGTAGCGGGCGAAGAGCCGGGCCATCTCCGCCCCGGACCGCAGGTGCGCGCCGGGGCCGGCCGGCAGGTAGGGGTCGGCCTCGTCCAGGCTGCGCCGGGCCCGGACCGCGGCCATCGCCGAGCCCAGCCGCGATCCGTGCGGCCGGGCGTAGTGCGCGCCGGTGGTGGCCACCACCGGAAGACCGAGAGCGGCAGCGATGGCGGCCAACTCGTCGTTGTCCTCGTCGTCGGTCGGCTGCTGGTGGCAGGTCAGCTCGACGGCGACGTTGTCGGCGCCGAACGCCTCGACCAGCCGCTGCACCTCCTGCCGGGCCATCGCCGGGCCACCCCTGGCCAGGGCTCGCCGGACGCTGCCCTTGCGGCACCCGGTGAGGATCAGCCAGTGCCCTTGGGCGGCATCTATGAGCTCGTCGAGATCGTAGATGGGACGGCCTTTCTCGCCTCCGCGCAGCTGGGCAGTGCTGATCTGCCAGGCCAGTCGGCGATAGCCCTCCTGACCGCGGGCCAGCACCAGCAGGTGCTGCCCCACCGGGTCCGGGATGCCCTGCTGCCCGGCCGGCAGGCCCAACGAGAGCTCGGCCCCGTAGAGCGTGCGCAGGCCGGTGTCCTTCGCCGCCTCGGCGAACCGGACCACCCCGTAGAAACCGTCGTGATCGGTGATCGCGAGGGCTTCCAGACCGAGCCGGACCGCCTCCTCCACCAGGGCCTCCGGAGTGGAGGCGCCGTCGAGGAAGCTGAACGCGGAGTGGCAGTGCAGCTCGGCGTACGGCACCGCCACCTCGGGTTCCCGGCGGATCGGCTGCAGCACCGGTTCCCTGCGTTGTCCCAGGTTGCGCCCCAGGTCGCCGCGTAGATCACGAGGCCCCCGGCCGTCCAGCGGCGGCAGGCCGGACAGCGCACGTTCCAGCTCACGCCACGGCACCGGCGGATTGGACCAGCCCATCAGTCGTACACCCCTTCGACCTGCCAGCCGGCGGTGCCGAACAGCAGCAGCAGCGCTGCACCAGTGTCGGTGAGCACCTGCAGCCGCGCCTGGTACCGGGCCGGCGCGGTGACCGGCGTGGGCGCGGTGACCACGGGCCGGGGATGCCGGTAGCCGGAGTCACCGGGGCCCCAGCTGTACGGGCCGGCCCGTTCCGGCTCGGGCGCCGAGATATGTTGTGGTGGTTGAATAGTCGGTACGGCGAGCGCGGCAGTCGGGTCGGCGGACCACCATCGCTCGTCGAACAGCCACGGCCCGGCCCAGCCCTGGATCCAGCTGGTGTCGAAGGTCCGGCCGTGCAGCCGGGCCGGGGGGCCGGTGAGCGCGCCGCGGTCGGTGATCTCTACCGGCGCGCCGTTCTCGTCCACCATGGTCACCGCGACGTCCGACGGCGCGGCCGCTGTTGCCAGCCGGCTGGGCGTGGGCGCCGGTAGCGCGCCGGGCCACGGAGCGGCCGGGTCGCGGTCGGGCACCTTCTCCTCGCCCCAGGGCAGCAGGGTGATGCGGTCGGCCGGCCCCCGGCCACCGGAGCGCACCGGGGTCAGCACCGATTCCGGCCCCAGCAGCCCCTGCACCCTGGCGAACGCCCAGCCCGCCCGTTGGTCGTCCAGACCGTCGGACCCCCACAGGCCGTACTGCACCAACCCGGCACCGACCGCCTCGATGGGTTCCAGCCGCAGCAGCGTGATGGCGCCGGGGCCGCTGTCACCATCGAATTCGTCCGTCGGGTCGACCGTGCGGATCGTCCGGCCGGCGGTGAGCCAGCCGTCGAGCTGCCAGCGCAACCGGTCCGCGGTGGCCGCCGGGGTGAGCGGCCGGGCGCACCGCCAGATGCGCGACAGCCGGCCGCCCCGGTCGGTGACGGCGCTGATCGCCAACCGGGTGCAGGCCAGTCCGGCGTCGGCCAGCTTGGCGTGGAACTGCTCGGCGAGCGCCCGGGCCGCGAAGGCGGCGGCGTCCACCCGGTCCAGCGGCGGATCGCACTCCTGCTCCACCGCCATCTCCTGCGGGATGACCCGGCGGGACATCACCCGATCGGCCAGTCCTTTGGCCAGGTGGTGCGCGACGATGGCGTCGGCGCCGAACCTGGTCGCCACCTTGGCATCCGGCAGCGCCGCGAACGCGCCAGCGGTGGTGATGCCCAGCCGGATCAGCAGGTCGACCAGCTCCGTCCGCTCCGGCGGCGCGATCGCCGGGTCGCGGGCCAGCTCGGCGACGGGCAACCGGGCGCAGAACGCGGCGGACCCGCCGACCGGGACGATGGTGACCTGCCGGGCGGCCAGCACCGCGACCGACAGCGAGTCGGCGATGCCGATCGAGCACTCCGCGTCCAACGCTTCGACGATGTCGACGATCGCCTCGGCGGCCGCGGTCTCGCTGCCGAAGTACCGCGCCGGACCTCGGGACGAGCAGGCGATCAGCCCCGGCCGGAGCACCTCGACGCCCGGGGCCACCGACTCGACCGCCGCGACCACCGGTTCGAACAGCCTCGCGTCCCGGTCGGTGTCGGCCTTGAGCACCAACAGTTCCGGGCACCGGGACTGGGCGTCGCGCCGGCGCTGCCCAACCCTGATGCCCTCCGCCCGGGCCGCCGTGTTGCAGGTCTGCACGCGGTTCGCGGAGAACACCGCGGCAGGGTCGGACGACGGTTTTGTGGCCTGTCGGGCGCCGGCCAGCACCGGCCAGTCCGGGCACCAGATGACCATGGTGCGGGCGCGGTCGGTGCTGGTCGTGGAAGTTGCACTGGTGACGTGGGCGCTCGTCCTACCGTCGGAACCCAACGGTCGATCGGTCCCGCCGGGGTCAGGACTCAGCGCCCGATCGGTACTGCCGGTGGTGTCCTTGACGAGCATGAGTTCCCCACTTCAAGCCTGGATCGAACCTTTGTTCGAGCCTAGAACAGGTGTCCGACAGTGCTGTTTACCCTGTGAAGGGAGGGACAGAAGTCCGAATTTTCACTCCTTCGTGGCGGCGTTTCGCCTTGGCGGCCGCGCGCGGTGGCAACGACATCTTCAGGTTGTACAGGAGCCACGCCGGCGTCATCACATCCATCGCAACGCCCGGGCGGGGATGGCCATCACCTGCTCGGCACCGTTTGCTCCTGTACGTCCACAGAGCCGCCGACATCACCGGCATGATTGCCGGACAGGAACTCCGGGTGCGTGCCGCGCCGGTCGCAGCGCCCGCCGACGGGCCCCGAGTGATGGGCCCGAGTGATGGGCATCGACGGTCATTTCGACGGCGCAGCCATCGCCCTGTTCGTCACTGTCGAGGGCGACTTGAGCAGCGCTCAAGTCAACGGGCTCATCGGCGGACACCCGCGCCGCATCGACGCGGCCCGGGAGTCGGTAGGCGGGGACTACGACTGCCCAGCAGCACTGTTTCCCCTGCTCGTGTGCTCTCTGCTGTTCTTCATCTGACGCGTGTCACGCCGCTATTGCCACACATCCAGCCGCGGCTGCCGCAATTTGGCACCACGCCGCACCTGCTGTTGCCACGCCGCGCCCGCTCAACGTGATCAAGCAGGTGTGCCGTGAACAATCGAGCTGTGCGGTGAGCAGCGAGCTGCACGATGAGCACATCTGGCCGATGGCGACGGCATGCAGTGGTGCGAAGTTCCCTTACCCGGCGATCAAAGCCAACCTGAGATCGTCAGCGGAAGTGATGTATGTTTACATCATGATGACCCGCACCCAGATCTCGCTCACCAGCGACGAGCGGCGTGTTCTCGACGCCGCGGCGGCACGGACCGGGCGGTCCATTGCGGCTCTGATCCGCGATGCCGTCCAGACGGTCTACGGCGCAGAGCGATCCAGCGATGACGACCTGGCCATCATGCGGCGCTCCTTCGGCGCCTGGCGCGACCAAGAGATCGACGGCGAAGCGTGGGTCGACCACCTGCGGTCCGGATCTCGCCTGCCCCGTCAGCCGTGACAGCGCTGGTGGACACCTCCGTTCTGATCGACTACCTGCGAGGGCACCCGGGAGCCGCCGCCACGTTGGAGCGCGAGCGGGCGTCGGCCCCGTTGCACGCCAGCGAGATCACCCGACTCGAGGTGCTCGCGGGCATGAGATCGGTAGAGGAGGCCACCCGGTCGCTGCTCTCCACGTTGCGCTGGCACCCGGTCGACAGCGACGTCGCCGAGCAAGCCGGTGTTCTCGGCCGACAGTGGCTCCCCAGTCACCACACCATCGACGGAGCCGACCTCGCCATTGCCGCGACAGTCATCCGCACCAGCTCCCGCCTGCTCACCCGGAACATCAAGCATTTCCCGATGTTCCCGGGTCTGGAACGGCCTTACTGACCACGCCAAGTGCGGCGTGAGCACCCGAGGTGCGCGCAGTCATCACGCTGGTGCGCGGACCACAGCAGACCCGCGGTGACCACCAAGTCGAGGACCGGCCGGCTCAAAGCTTGACGTCGCCGCACAGGTGCACAGCCACGCCGAGCTTGTCGAACAGCGCGGCCTTGGCCACCAGTGCTTTGTCGGCGGTGTCGGAGTCGGGGGCGTAGACGACGTTGGCGTGGTTGGACTTGTGCCGGGCCATCAGCTGGTTGCGATCGACACCGTGCATCACCAGATGCATGATCGGCCACACTTCGGTCGTCGCCTTGAGCCGGCGCTCCGTCTCCGCGTCGGGCAGGTCGACGACCGAGCCCCGACCGAGATCGACGTGCAGCGCACCGTCCTCGACAAATACGCGAGACCAGACGATCTCGCCGGCTTTCGACGTGCCGGACAGGGTGCCACCGCCGAGTGGGAAAAACATTGCCGGCTGTCGTTTGCTGAACGATTTGTCGTAGCCGCCGTTGTGCGAAGCAGGCACCGAGCCGGATATTTCGAGCACCCACACGAACTCGCCGTCGTAATCCTCGCCCCACCGCACGTCGTGGAGGGTGGTCGCCGAGTCGAGTCCCATCGCCGTCCACAGCCGGTGGGTGACCAGAGAGTCGACGGCAACGCCCTCGTCGACTTCGTTGAAGTGCGGCAGCGGCGCCCCGGCGTACAACTCGCGCGAGCCGTCCCGGGAGGACACCGGTGGCCGTTCGGTGTTGTTCAGCAGGCCCTCGGCCAGATCACTCGCCGGCACCACATCCTTGAGGCCCTGCTGGTACTGGATACCGACAGCGTCCAGGCCGTAGTCGTCGGCGATCCGCAGCGCCGCGATGTACATCTTGAACTGGCTGTGCAATTGCGCGTCGGTGAGTTCCGTGGCTTCGTCCGAACCGGTATGGAAGACCATTCCTGCGTCGTCGAGCCATTTCCGGACCGCCTGCGCTTCGACATCGCTCACCCGGTTCATCTCGACGACCAGTGCGCTCTGGGACAGCCGCTCCTTGTAGATACCCAGCGGGTTGAGCAGCTCGTCGTCGATGATGGCGTTGTACATGCCCATGCAGCCTTCGTCGAAGACACCGATGATGGCCTTCTCGCGCATCAGCTGGATCGCCAGCGCCTGCCCGAGCTCGGTCTCCTCGGTATCGGGCAGGTTCTGCAGGTCACGGACATGGCTCAGGTCATGATCGACCGTGCCGGTGGTCAGCCATTCGTTCAGGCCGTCGAGCGACCACGAGTCGGTGAAGTCGGGACTCCACAACTTCGAGTGCTCGATCCCGGCCTTGGTCAAGCTGCCGGACAATCCCATCAGTCCAACCAGACCCGGGAAGTCACCGGCGAAATTCGCCACCAGCAGAATGGGGCCGCGGTGGCTGCGCAATCCCGGCAACAAGTGGTGGCTGTACTGCCACACCGCTTCCACCACCACCAACGGAGCGTCCGGCGGAATGGCCTTGAAGACCTCCATGCCCATCCGTTGACTGTCGATGAAACCGTGTCCGGACTCGACGTCGAACTCGTGGCCGCGCTGCACTTTCCTGCCGAAGGATTGCAGCGCCGCAGTGACGTCGGCTTCCAGCCGCAGCTGAGTGGGCCAGCAGACGACGTTGGCCGATTTCCGGAGGTCGCCGTTCGCGACCGTGTAGACGACGTCCGCGGCCGCGGTCGGCTCGTCCGGCACCGGTGGGAATTGATAGCGGGTCACTGTTCTCCTTTGAACGGCGTCGGACGACCAGGGACGCCCGGCAATCGCTCGGTTCGCACGAGGCACAGCTGATCAAGCACAAGGTGTCAGAAATCGATTGCAGCGTCAACCCGAAAGGCGGGGCGCCTTACGCTGCCTACGGAGACCTGCAGGTCGGCCTGTCGCGGGCGGGTATCCGGCGAACACCAGCTCAGTCGCGGACGACCAGTCGGCGGAACGGGCTGGTATCGCCGGCGATTCGCTGGAGCAGCAGCTCGGCGGCCGCGCGCCCGAGGGCCCGGGCCGGAAGTGGATAGGTCTGAACACCGGACCGCTGGAGCGCCGAGTACGGCAGGTCCCCCAGACAGGCCAAGCCGAGTTCGTTAGGCGAAATCGCGTGGTCCTGCAGTGCTTCCAGTGCCCCGATGGTCATCGAGTTGTTGGCGACGACGACGGCGTCCGGCGGGTGGGAAGAACCCAGCAGGGACTCCATCGCCTCCCTACCGCCCGCGACCCGGTAGTCGCCGTGCCGCAGGAAACGGTCCGGATCCGCCTTCTTGTGGTGTCGGCTGAACGCCTCCCGCCAACCAGCGGCCCGTAGCTGGGCGGTCTCCGTGTCCGCGGGTCCGGTGATGCAACCGACCCGGCCGAAACCACGTGAGTACAGCGATTGCGTTGCTGTGAATGCGATCTCGAAGTTGTCCAGCACGACGGCGTCCACCGGTGACGCGCCGGCGGACCGGTCTACCGCCACCACCGGAGTGCCTTGTTTCAGCAACGGCGCCAGCTGCGGGTGATCGGTGGTCGGGACCAGGATGACCCCGGCCATCCGCTCGCCGTGGGCGATCATCAGATAGGTCTGTTCCTTGGCCGGTTGATCGTCGCTGTCGCAGAACACCGCGCTGAAGCCATTCTCGTGGGCGCAGTCCTCCACCCCGCGCGCGAGGGCGGTGAAGAACGGGTTCTCGATATCGGGGATGATCAGGCACATCACTTCGGACGTCTGTCGCCGCAGGCGGCGGGCGGTGCGGTTCGGAGTGAACTGCAACTGCTCCGCCGCCTGCCGCACCCGCACCACGTTGCCAGGGTTGACCGTGATCCCGTTGAAGACCCGGGAGACGGTGGCCGGCGAGACACCCGCGAGGCGGGCAACCTCGTAGATGGTCGACATGGCGCAACCCTATGTCCATCGGCCGGGAAAACCCTTGGGTCACTACCCAACAACTTTTTGTTGACGGGGTCGGCTCGAGGTCATAGTCTCGTGAAACCGATTTCACCCAGGGAAGGCAACGATGCTGACCGGTATTGATCCAGCGCTGTCCGGATCCGTCCTCGCGACTCTGGACGCCATGGGTCACTCGGACGCGGTGGTCCTCGCTGATGCTCACTTTCCGGCTGCCCGGCTGGCCAGGGAATGGGTTGATCTTCCGTTGGTGACCACCCCGCGGCTGCTGCGGGCCATCGTCCGAGTGGTGCCGCTCGATGACTCCCCCGCGCTGGACCTGATGACCTCGGCCGATGGCGAACTGTTGCCGGTCCAGGAACAGCTGTTGGCCTCCGCAGGTATCACCGCCGACGACGCCGGCTTCCTGGACCGGTTCGAGTTCTACGAGCGCGCGGCGCGGGCCGCCTTGATCATTCGCACCGGGGAAACCCGGATCTACGGGAATGTGCTGCTGCGCAAGGGTGTCGTCGACACGTCGGAGTGGACAGCATGAGCTCCCCGGTACAGCCGAACGGCGATGAGCCGTACCTGCTCGAAGTACGCGGGGTGTCCAAGAGTTTTCCGGGCGTCAAGGCGCTGCAGGACATGCAACTCAACCTGCACGCCGGCGAGGTGCTCGCCGTGGTCGGCGAGAACGGCGCCGGCAAGTCCACGCTGATGAAGTTGCTGTCCGGGATCTACGAGCCCGACGAGGGCGAGTTCTGGCTGGCCGGTGAGCGTTACCAGCCGTCCGGTCCCAGACACGCTCAGGAGATCGGCATCTCGATCATCCATCAGGAGTTCAACCTGATGCCGGATCTGACGGTGGCGCAGAACATCTTCGTGGGACGGGAACCCCGCACGGCCCGGCTGTTCACCAGTGATCGCGCCCTCAACCGGAAAGCCGCCGAACTGATCGACCGCCTCGAGCTGCCGCTGGACCCTCGCCAACTGGTCGCCACGCTGACCGTGGCCAAGCAGCAGATGGTGGAGATCGCCAGGTCGTTGTCCTACGACACCACGAAGGTGCTGATCCTGGACGAGCCCACCGCAGCGCTCAACGACGCCGAGGTGGTCACCCTGCACTCGCTCATCCATCGGTTCGTCACACCGACGACCGGCGCCATCTACATCTCCCACAAGATGGACGAGCTCAAGGTGATCAGCGACCGGATCACCGTGATCCGTGATGGTCGGTACATCGACACCCGGCCGACCGCCGACACGTCGATGAAGCAGGTCATCTCCCTGATGGTCGGGCGGGATCTCAAGACCGAAGCGCAGCCGGAGAACGTGCGCGCCGACCGTCCGGTACTGCTGTCGGTGCGCGGCCTGTCCACCAAGTCGCTGCTGCGGGACGTCAGCTTCGACTTGCGGGAGGGCGAGATCCTCGGCTTCGCAGGCCTGATGGGCGCCGGGCGCACCGAGGTCGCCCGGGCGATCGTGGGGGCGGACCGGGTGACTGCAGGTACGGTCACGCTGCGCGGCAAACAGGTCAACCTGAGCAGCCCCGCCGAGGCCGCGACGCACCGCATCGGTTATCTGTCGGAGGACCGCAAGCATTTCGGGCTGCTCTTGAACCAGACCGTCAACACGAACATCGGTCTGTCCGCCCTGAGCGAGCGGTTCAGCAAAGCCGGCTTCATCCAGGACGGGGCGATGCGCAGGAAGTCTCGAGAGTTCGTCGAATCGTTGCGGGTCCGCACGCCGTCCATCCAGCAAACCACCAAGAACCTCTCCGGCGGCAACCAGCAGAAGGTGGTCATCGCCAAGTGGCTGGTCAAGGACTGTGACCTGCTGATTTTCGACGAGCCCACGCGTGGCAT
>CAXSEW010000091.1:0-10425 GCA_964236185.1 uncultured Nakamurella sp.
ATCCGCCCCACCGGCGGCGCGGCGTCCGCACCGAGCGTCATCATGATGCCCGAGCCGATGCCGTTGCCGAAGCTCATCACCATGGCGATAAGGGTCAACGAGAGGGCGCCGGTGGTCAGCGGCAGCGTCATCATCGCCACGCCGAGGATGGTCATCGACGGCAGAGCGATGGCCAGCCGGCCGTACCGGTCCATGATTTTCCCGGATGGATAGAACAGCGCCATGTCGACCGCACTGGCGATGCCGAAGACGACGCTGGTCTGCGCCGCGGACAGACCCAGGTGCTCGGACCACAGCGGCAGCACCGTCTGCCGCGCCGCCCGGACGGCGCCGACAGCCAGGATCGCCAGTCCCAGCGTGGCGAACAGCCGGCGGTGGCCGGCCAACATCTCGCGGGAGCTGATCGTTCCGCGCACGCTCGGCGCGCGGCCGGCCGGCAAGGCCACATCGGGGACCACCAGCAGCAGCACCGCCGAACCCACCGCGGTGACGACCGCGACCAGGTAGGCCGCGCGTAAGTCGAACAGGCCGATCACGGCCGCACCGATGAACGGTCCGACGAACAGGCCGATCCGGTGGGACCCGCCCAGAGTCGACATCGCCCTGGCTCGCATGCCGGCCGGAATCACCTCGGTCAGGTAGGACTGGCGGGCCAGGTAGAAGGTGGCGTTGGACATCCCGATCACGACGAGGTAGATGCCGAGCACCACCAGCGATGAGGCGAAGAAGCAGCCGAGCATGCCGGCCGCCGCCAGCCCGGCGGCCAGCAGCATCGCCCGCCGGTCACCGATGCGGTCGGCGAGGGCGGACGCCGGGATGTCACCGAGCACCTGTCCGATGCCGAGCAGGGCCAACAGGTACCCGGCCCTGGTCGGCGACGCGCCGAGCTGCAACGCGGTCAGCGCGATTACCGGGGCGGTTGCGCCGTTACCGACCTCGTACACCATCGCGGGCAGGAACACCGAGGGCGTGATGGACCGGAGGGTGAAGGGCGAACCGGCCCGGTGCGCAGCACCCGGAACTTCCGTCATGCGCGCAAGAACAGGTAGACGGCGATGGCGACGCCCAGACTCACCACGCTCCAGCGCAGCGCCGTCTCGTTGACGAAGCGGGCGATGCGGGCGCCCAGGTACCCGCCGATCAACGTCATCGGCGCGGCGATCGCCGCGACCGTCCAATTCACCGGGCCGAAAAGACTGAAGATGATCAGGCTGATGGTGCCGTTGACCAGCGACATCACCCCCTTGAGGGCATTGAGCCGGCGGAGGGTGTCCGGCACGGTCAGTGCCAGCACACCCAGGATGATCACACCGAGGGCGGCGCCGAAGTAGCCGCCGTAGATTGCGGCGGCGACCATCGCCGGGAACTGGACGGACCACACCCGGCCACCCTCACGGGGTTCACCGACGAATTTCTTGATGGACGGCTGGAACGCCAGCAGCGCCGCCGCCACCAGGATCAGCACCGGAACCACCACGTCGAACGCCCCTGACGGGGTGACCAGCAGCAGGATGCCCCCGGCGGTCGAACCCAGCAGCGCGGCCAGTACCAACGGCGGCATCCGGGAGCGCTGGCCGACCAGCTGCGGGCGGAAACCGACGACGCCGCCGGCGTAGCCCGGCCAGGTCGCCACGGAATTGGTCACGTTGGCGGCGAGCGGGGTCATGCCGGTGGCCAGCATTGCCGGGAACAAGATCAGCGAACCGCCTCCGGCGATCGAGTTGACGGCGCCGCAGAGGATGCCGGCGACGGCGACCAGCGCGATGTACGAGGGGCTCACCGCGCCACCCTATGCACTCGCCGTCGCCATGCCGGTATCACTACCGCCTGGAACACATGTTCGATAGGGTCCAGCCATGACAACCAGCGCGATGGCTCGGTACGTGAACGAGGTCGGTCCCAAGGTCGTACCGACCAAGCCGCAGGGCCGGGTACCCGCGATCGCCCGTCTCGTCCTGGACGACGTCGGCAGCTACGAGATGTGGCCGTGCACCGCCCTGCGCTGGACGGACGAGGCAGTAATGGTGACCATCCAGTTCACGCCGGGAGAGGCCGCCAGCGCTCGTCCGCTGTGGCTCGCGGTCGACGACGTCGCTCGCGTGCTGCGGCAGAACGGATCCGCAGCGACCTGACCGGGGCTATCGGGCCCGGCCATGCCGGAGGGTGTCCATCGCCTTGTCGACGCGACGGGCGCGGGTCTCCGCCGTCTTCGCCTGGTCGATCGACAGCGTGTGGACCGATTTGTTGCTGTAGGACAGGCCGTCGAAGAAGGCTCGCACCTCCGGCTCGGCGTCGAGCCGCTCGGCGAAGTCGGTAGGCACGGTGATCTCCCGCGGCGCAGCATCGATCTCGATGTCCACCTCGACCTCGTCGCCCGCGGACACGCCGGACTGCCGGCGGATGTCGGCGCTCACCGGGATCAGGAAACGATCCCCCCGGGCGGCGATGCTGCTGCGGTAGGAGAAGCCGTTCAGCGTGACCGTCACGGCCGGTTTCTTGCTCCCGCCCAGTCCAGTGACGACCTCGGGCGGCACCAGCAGTCCGGTGGCCGTCTTGCCCTCGAGTTGTACCGTCGTCCGAAATTTCATCCGCGCAGTATGCCCGGCGCTGCGCCGTGCCGCGAAAGGCTGGGTGGGTGTTCGATCCACCCCGCACCTGGTGAACCCACCCCGCACCTCCTCGTCGACGTCTACGAGATGCTCCGCGGTGCGACGAGGTGCGCCGTGGTGCGACGAGGTGCGCCGTGGGACCACGAGGCCTTCTCTCAGGACCGATCTCGGCACATCAAGTCTCGGGAACGTCCTCCGCACCGGCCAGCTCGTCGCGTTCGGCCCACTCGATCAGCGGGTCGATCGAGAACACCGCGTCGTCGATACCGGCGTGCAGGTCACCGATCTCGGCGAACCTGGCCGGGACGGTCGCGATGGTGCAGTCCTGCGGCTGGACGTCGTCGACCTCGGACCACGAGATGGGCGTCGACACGGTGCCTCTCGGGACCCCGCGGACCGAATATGCACTGGCGATGGTGTGATCGCGGGCGTTCTGGTTGTAGTCGACGAACAACTTGGCCGGGTCGCGGTCCTTGCGCCACCAGGTGGTGGTGACGTCGTCGGGGATGCGCCGCTCGATCTCCCGGGCGAAGGCCAGTGCGCCCCGACGGACGTCCTTGAATCCCCACCGCGGATCGATCCGCACGTAGATGTGCATGCCGTGCCCGCCGGAGGTCTTCGGCCAGCCGACGGCGCCGATCTCGTCCAACACCTCGTGCGCGACGTGCGCCACCCGGCGCACCGTGTCGAACGGGCAGTCCGGCCCCGGGTCCAGGTCGATCCGCCACTCGTCGGGCCGCTCGGTGTCCGCGCGCCTGGAATTCCACGGGTGGAACTCCACGCAGGACATCTGCACTGACCAGATGACATCGGCCAGCTGCGTCACGCAGAGCTCGTCGGCATTGCGACCGGACGGGAAGTCCACCCGGACCGTCTGCAGCCACGGCGGCGCGCCCCGCGGTACGCGCTTCTGGTGGACCTTCTCGCCGGCCAGCCCATCGGGGAACCGGTGCATCATGCAGGGCCGCTCCCGCAACGCCCGGACGATGCCGTCGCCCACCGAGAGGTAGTACCGGGCCAGATCCAGCTTCGTGGCGCCGGTCTCGGGAAAGTAGATTCGATCCGGGTTGGAGATCCGGACGTCGTGATCCCCGACGGTCAGTTCGATGGCCGGCGATCCGGAGGGTGCCATCGGGTCAATTTAGTCGACCGCAACCGGGGCGGCGCGGGCCGCCACGGAGTCGATCAACCGACTCAGTCCGGCAACATCGGCATGCTCGGTCCGGTATCGCGTCCGACCAGCACCCCGCGGGTCACGGCGGCCGAGCCGAACCGGTGCCGAACGTTGTCCAGGGCGGTGTCCAATGCCCCGGCGACCGCCCGTTCGAACGGCAGCTCCAGCTGCTCGGCGTCTTCGGTGCCCTCGAAGTTGGCGACCGAGATGCCGACCAGCGTCACGCCGCGTTCGGCGATCAGTGGTGCGGCGCAGGTCATCAGGTCGCGCACGGCGCCGAGCAGGTCGGCAGTCCGGGATGTCGGCTGCGGGAGCGTTCGCGATCGGGTGGCCCGGGAGAAGTCGTCGAATCGCAACCGCAGCACCACGGTGCGACCCCGGCGGTCGGCGTCGCGCATGCGTCGGGTGACCCGGTCGACCAGCCCCAGCAGGACGACGTCCAGGTCCGCGGCCGACCTGGGGGACCGACCGAGCGCCCGCTGCGCGCCGATGGACCGGCGACGGTGATCGACGACCACCCGCCGCGGGTCGCGGCCACGCGCGAGCGCGTGCAGGTGATGGCCGGAACCCTTGCCGAGCAACGCGATCAATGTCGACTCGTCGAGCTCGGCCACCTGCCCGACGGTGCTGATGCCGCTGCCGTGGAGCTTGGCTGCGGTGATCTTCCCGACGCCCCACAGCCGTTCGACGTCGAGCGGGTGCAGGAAGGAGAGCTCAGCGCCCGGCGGCACCTCCAGCAGTCCGTCGGGCTTGGCCACTCCGCTCGCCACCTTGGCCAGGAACTTGGTCCGGGCGATACCGACGGTGATCTTCAGGCCGACCTCGGCCAGTACCTGCTGCCGCAGGCGTATCGCGATGTCCAGCGGCGCACCGGACACCCGGCGGAGCCCGCCGACGTCCAGGAATGCCTCGTCGATCGAAATGCCCTCCACCAGCGGCGTAGTCCGGGAGAACAGGTCGAACACGGCGCGGCTGGCCGCGGTGTAGGCGCTGAACCGCGGGGGGACCACCACCGCGTCCGGGCAGACCTGACGGGCCTGCCATCCGCTCATCGCCGATCGAACACCGAAGGCCTTCGCCTCGTAGCTGCAGGCCAACACGACTCCGCCGCCGACGATCACCGGTCGGCCGCGCAGCCGCGGATCGTCCCGCTGCTCGACGGAGGCGAAGAACGCGTCAAGGTCGGCATGCAGGATGGAGGCCTCGACTGACACGAACATATGTTCGCACAGTTGGTCGCGCAGCGGAACCGATCAGCGCAATCGGCCCGCCCGCGCATCCCGGAGCCGGGCCGTGCGTCCTTGAAGACATGACCGCCTCGACGATGACCCACCACGCCGCCCGCCACGCCGCCGGACGACCCAACGGCCGCCCCGACGCCCGTCGGGCCGCGGGACTCCCAGTCCAGGGCGCCCGTTCGGAGCTCCGCGGTGCGGCATCCCGCGTCGAGTGCGAGGACGGCTGCCACTACTGCGATGGGCCGGAAACCGACTGACCGGCCCTTCGGTCCAGCCGCGGCGCCTGGTTGCAGCCGCGAACTCTCACCCGGCACTCAGCCGGTCAGCGGCAACGCTTTGCTGCGAAGGCCGATCACGGTGCCCTTCAAGCGCAACGGCGCCGGCACGGACGCGACACAGCCGGTGAGCCCGGCCAGCATGGTCACCGTGTCGACCGGCCGCACCGACGACCCGTCCATCGAATAAGCGGAAATGCGCAGCCTACCGCCGACCGTCGGATCAGCGGTCTGCATCGCCCGAGATGCCATGCCGCGGCACGATGCTGCGAGCTGAGCGGGGGTGGTGGCCCGGTCGGTGATCCGGGTCTGCGCCAGAATCTCGACCGAATGCGGTTGCGAGCAGGCGACTTCCGGCTCGCTCACCTGCTGCTCGGTCGAGGACACCAGCGTCCGCCAGCAGGTGGCGAACTCTGGCGGCAAAGTGCCGACGGTGAGCGCGCGTGACAGGGACCCGGTGTACGTCGATCGATTCCTGGTGGCACCGACGCACGCGGTCCACTGCTGTCCTGCTGCCCGCTGCACTGGCGTCGGCGCGATCGACAACGACTCGACGGTGACGTCGGACTTCCAACCGATGCCCGGAGTGGCGATGGTGGCCGGATCGAACGGACCGATCGATCCCACGTAGGACACCTCGGCGAGCTCGCAGAGCGAGCTCTGCTCCTGGTAGTCGTCGAGGGTGACCCCGGCGAACTGATGATCGGTCGGGTCGACGGCGAGCACCTCACCGACCTTCGGCCCGTCGCAGCGGCCGAACGTCGCGTACGGGTAGTCGATCCGGGCGAGTCGGCCGGCGTTCGGCGGGGTGGAGACCGCCACCACACAGGCGCTCTGCTGCGGGGCCGCCGGCACCACGGCGGCCACCGGTGTGCCGATCGCAGTCCGGCCGACGGCGCCGTGCAGGACGATCCCGGCGACGGCGACACCGACCAGGAGCAGTGCACCGTTTCGCCTGCCGTCCACCCAGCCATTCCTACACCGCCGCGGCGCCCGGCGGCGCTCCGCGGGCGCTCTACCA
Organism: uncultured Nakamurella sp.; assembly: GCA_964236185.1. GTDB lineage: Bacteria > Actinomycetota > Actinomycetes > Mycobacteriales > Nakamurellaceae > Nakamurella. Next base: position 6,318 of record CAXSEW010000091.1, read on the forward strand.
CTGCTGTGGGCGCCGCCACAGCCGGGGCGGCCGCCGCGGACGAGCTACATCTGCTGGCGTTCCAGGCAGAAGCTGGCAGGATCGAGGAGTGTCGTAGACCAGGTGCAGCGCTGCACCCGGCACGTCCTTGGAAAGGGAGAGCCGATCATGACGAACGAGCCCGAACACCCAACAGGATCACATCCGGTGGACGCAGACGGAGAGAAGCGCGGCTGGGGCGGCGCAGAGGTGGTCCACGACCAGTCCGGCCAATCGACCGGAGCATCCGGCTGGAACAGTGAAGATGTGGTGCGCGACCGGGGCGAGGCGCCGCACACCGACACCGACAGTGGCTGGAGTCGATCCGGAGTGGTACGTGACCAGGGCGAGGCGACGGACACCGAAGCCGACAGCGGCTGGAGCGGATCCGCCGTGGTGCGCGACCAGGGGACTTCCCCCGACGGCGAGGCCGGCGGCTGGTCGGCGGACGAGGTCGTGAAGGATCACGGCGAGAGCGGTCGCTGATCTCGCCCCGGTAGGTGCGCCTGGTCGGGCGTCCCTACCGGGCCCCGATCGCAGGAGCTAGTTCGGGCGCCTGACAGGACGGGCACCAGAACAGATTCCGGCCGACCAGCGGCGCGGTCGCGACCTCGGTGCCGCACACCCGGCACGGCAGACCGTTGCGGCGGTAGACGTAGCCGGCCTCGGCCCGGGAGAGCGCGCCCTTCTTGCGTGGCCGGTGCTCCGGCCGCAGGGTTTCGATGCGGCCGGTCCGGACGCCCGCCCGCATCAGCACCACCAAATCCGCCCACATCGCCTGCCACAGCCCGGGATCGATGCTGATCCCGGACCGGAACGGGTCGACCTGGTGCCGGAACAGGATCTCGGCACGGTACACGTTGCCGATGCCGGCCAGCACGCTCTGATCCATCAGCAGCGCGGCGATGGAGGTCCGACTCCGGACGATGCGTCGGTAGGCCGGGTCCGGATCGCTGTTGGTGCGGATCGGATCGGGCCCCAGCCGGTCCAGGATGGCGTCGACCGCTTCCGGGTCCAGCAGCTCGCACGCCGTCGGCCCGCGCAGGTCGGTCCAGGACTCGTCGCTGACCATCCGGAGCCGCAGCGCACCCCGAGGCTCCGGGGGTTCTCCGGAGCCGGTGGTGAACTTGCCGTACAGGCCCAGGTGCACGTGCAGCGCAGGTGCGCCCTCGTAGTGCTGGAACAGGTGCTTGCCGTAGGCATCGATCCGGACGAGCCGGCGTCCGTCCAGCGCTTCCGCCCCGGCCGCGAACCGGCCCTGCGGACTGGACACCGCGATCGCGCGTCCGCCGAACAACTTCGTCTGCTGCCGGGCCAGCCGGTGGAGAGTGTGGCCCTCAGGCATTGTCGTCGTTGATCGTCACCACTCCACTGTAGGTGCGGACCTGCTCGACAGCCGGCGGGCCCGACGCCTGACGGCCGGGCGACGCCCCGCCGTCAGGCGCTGGCGGGCTTGCCGCTGGTGTACAGCCAGGTGTGGAACAGGCCCGTCAGGTCGCGGTGCGAGATCTTGGTGGCCAAGGCGGTGAACTGCGCGGTAGTGCCGTGGCCATAACGGTTCTCCGTCGCCCACGTGCGCAGGATCCGGAAGAAGTCGGCGTCGCCGACGGCGGTCCGCAACTCCTGCAGCACCATCGCGCCGCGCTGATAGGGCGGCGTGCCGAAGATGTTCGCGCCGCTGCCCGGGTCGGCCACCGGGAACGACCACAGGTCGTCCGAGGCCGGCGACTTGTACAACCCTTCGAAGATGGCGCGCGCGCTCGGGCCACCCGTGTGCTCCGACCACAGCCACTCCGCGTAGGTGGCAAAGCCCTCGTTGAGCCAGATGTCCTTCCACCGCGTCAGGCTCACCGAGTCGCCGAACCACTGGTGCGCCAGCTCGTGCACCAGCGTGGAGTCGTCCGGCGCACGGTCGAACAGGGGCCGGGTCTGGGTTTCCAAGGCGTAGCCGACTTCCGGGGCGTGCATGACGATGGCACCGGTCGACGAGAACGGGTAGCGACCGAAGATCTTCTGTTCGAACGCCAGGATGGCCGGCAGCTTCGCGAGCGCCGGCGCGGCGGCTGCGGCCTCACGCGGATCCACCGCGACGTAGACCGGCAGTCCGGCCGTGCGGTAGGTGCTGATCGTGAACTTCCCGATCGAGGCTGTCGCCAGGTAGGCAGCCATCGGCTGCCGTTCCCGCCAGTGGGTGGTGGTCGCCGATGCCGTGGACGTCTGCCGGACCAGTTCGCCGTTGCCGACCGCCTGGAAACCCTTCGGCACCGTGATGGTGACGTCGAACGACGACTTGTCGATCGGGTGCGAGTTCGCCGGGAACCAGGTCATCGCGCCCTGCGGTTCGCTGGCGACGAAGGCACCGGTGTCGGTGGCGATCCAGCCGTCGGCAGACCCGTCCGGATCGGTGACGTTCTCCGGAACGCCGCCGTAGCGGACATCGACCGTGAAGTGGCTACCGCGCCGCAGGGCCGAGCGCGGGGTGATCATCAGTTCCTGCCCCTCCGGCGCCCGGGTGAAGGCAGCCGGTCGGCCGTCGACCGACACTGCGGCGACGGTGAGTCCGGACAAGTCCAGGTCGAACCGCGACAGGTTCTGCGTCGCCGTGGCGCTCACCACCGCATGGCCGTCCAGCCGGCGGCTCGACGGCACGTATCTGATGTTCAGGTCGTAGTGGGAGACGTCGAAACCACCATTGCCGGACAGCGGGAAGTACGGGTCACCCGCGCCCTCCGCGCCGGGCGACGGCGCGTGACGGTGTGCCGGCGCAGAGGCGGTGGCAGCCGGTGTCGCTGATACGGGTAACGGCACCGTCACGGTGGCGTAGACGGCCACACCGACGGCGGCGGCCAAGGCTCGGCGCATTCTCATGGCGGGACTGTAACAACCTGTTCGGACAAGGCTCCAGTACGACGAGGGCGTTGACTTCGCTACGTTCGATGTGAATACTGCTCACATCACGATCAGAATTCACATTGGAGTGCGGATGGTCTCCCTCACGACCCGGATGGTGCAGCAGCGACGAGCTCGTGGCTGGTCGCCGGCACTGCTCGCCGTGTGCGCCACCGGCCTGCTGCTGCTGGTGGTGGCGGCGGTCGGCATCGTCGTCGACCCCGAGCGGATCACCGGCGTACCTGCCTGGCTCAAGCCGGCCAAATTCGCCATCTCCATCACCATCTACTCCGCCACGCTCGCCTGGCTGCTGACGATGATCGACGGGCATCGACGTGCGGTGCGGGTTCTCGCGGCCGCGACGGCCGTGGGCTTTTTGGGCGAGTTCGCCCTGATCGACCTGCAGGTCGTGCGCGGCACCACCAGTCATTTCAATACCGCTACGGCCTTCGACTCGGCCGTGTACTCGGCGATGGGTGCGCTGATTCTCGTCGTGTTCGTCGCCGCCGCCGCGGCCGCGATCTTCCTCGTGCGGCAGCGCTGCCTGCCGACGCCGGTCCGGGCAGCGGTCGTCGGCGGACTGCTGGTGGCCCTGCTCGGCATGGCCGAAGCTGTCCTGATGTTCGTCAACACTGATTTCTCGATGGGGGGTGCCCATACGGTCGGGGCGGCCGATGGTGGGCCCGGGATGCCGGTCACCGGCTGGAGCACTGCGCACGGGGACCTGCGGGTGGCGCACTTCGTCGGCATCCACGGCCTGCAGGTGGTGCCGCTGCTGCTGTGGTTGCTGGGGCGCTTCGGCCCCTCGATGCCCGACTGGCACCGGACCAGGCTGGTCGTGGTGGCGGCATGCTGCTATGCCGGGCTGGTCGTGCTGCTTGCCTGGCAGGCCGAACGAGGGCAGTCGGTGCTTCATCCCGATCTGCTCACGGTGGCCGGCCTCGCCGGATTGATCGTCGCCGGATTGGTCGCCTCAGCGCTCGCCACGAGAAAGACCGGTGTAGCTGCGTGAACGCCTCGCGGGCCAGACAGATCGTGTTCGGCGCACTGGCCGTCGTCGGACTCGTGGTGACGTGGTATCTCAACCTCACCGAGGCCGGAGCAGCGAACTATCTGCAGGCCTGGTTCGCCAAGTCCGCGTCGAGCCCGGCCGCCGTCGACCTGATCATCGTGTCGGTTGCTGCTTCTATATTCATCGTGG
>CAXSEW010000092.1:0-10361 GCA_964236185.1 uncultured Nakamurella sp.
ACCGCGAGCGGACCGAAGTGGAACAGACCGACGACGCGGCACCCAGGGGAGTGATACGCGGTCGCCCCGATCGAGAACCTTGAGGACCACGCACCCTGCGCCAGAAATCGATGGCGATATCAGCACAATAGGGACGAAAAACCGCCTTTGATTCGACGCAGTGTAGATGGTACATCGCTGAAAGTGAACTGAGGTGCGCTGCCGGTGTCCGACCGTGACTACGCAGCGAGCCTCGCCCCACCGATCGAGGCCGCGCTGCCACTCGTCGAGCCAGCACATCGGGCAATCGCTCGCGCAGCAGGGCCAGGGCCGCACAACGGTGCGGATCTTGTTCCGTGTCCTGTTCCGCGCCGGCGCCGGCACTTTCGAGCCAGCGGCGCGACAGGGTCGACCGACGGCCACTGGCCTCGTCAGACTCTTGATGCACCCGGCATTGGCGCCTAGGGTCATGATCACAGCAGCGTCGATATCAGTGCGGATGCGACCGGCTCGGATCGAGGTGTGGCCCGATCCTGCCTGCACCCCTGGCGTCGACAACGGCGAGCTACGGAGGTGAGCAGGACCATGGCCGACACCAGGCGACTCCCCGGGCCCAATGCCGACGTATGGGACTGGCAGTTGCACGCGGCCTGCCGCGGCATGGCCAGTTCCTATTTCTTCCACCCCGAGGGTGAGCGGGGACCCGCTCGGGCCAGGCGTGAGGCGACAGCCAAGGCGGTCTGCGAGGAGTGCCCCGCGCTGCTGGCCTGCCGGGCGCACGCACTCGAGGTGCACGAGCCCTACGGTATCTGGGGCGGACTGTCCGAGAACGAGCGCCAACAGCTGCTGGCGACGTCCGTTCAAGCCGGCTGAGCCCGGCCGTCGTCGGTGCGTCCCTCGCTGCGTGGGGTCGACATCAACGGCATCGTCCCGGTGCGGTGACATCACCCGCCCGGGAGGGGTTGCTATCCACTCCGGTGGCATGGCGATGAGATTAGCCGACATTGCGGGTTCTGTCACCCCAACGCTCAGAATCCGATCACCCCAACAGTGGAACAATGCACCCGACAGCGCACTTGGGGCACAGTCAGGATGCGCCCCGCACGTAGCGTGTGCACTCTTGGGCGTATCGACCCGCTGACACCGTGCGAAGGGGTGACAGCCGCCGGACCGGTCGGCGGCGGTGACCATCGGTGATCACAAGCAGCACGGGCGGTACCGGATACCGGTACCGCCCGTGCTGGCGTGTTGGATCCTCCGAGCAGCACAGCTGCTCGGCTCAGCTCAGTGCTGGTGCCCGTGACTACCGTGCGAGTGGGAGTGCCCGTGCGCCGCGGCGGTCTGGTCCTCCGGGATGTCGGTGACGGTGCTGGCCGTGGTCAGCACCATGCCGGCGATCGAGGCGGCGTTGGCGACCGCGGATCTGGTCACCTTGACCGGGTCGATGATGCCGGCCGCGATCAGGTCGGTGAAGACGTCGGCCGCGGCGTCGTAGCCCTGCCCGACCGGCAGCTCGGCGATGGCATTGACCACGACCGCCCCCTCCTTGCCGGCGTTCGCGGCGATCCAGAACGCTGGCGCGCGCAGTGCACGGCGGACGATGGCGACGCCGGTCCCCTCGTCTCCACCGAGCTCGGCTTCTAGATCGGCGAGCTCGAGCGACGCGTGCACCAGGGCCGAGCCGCCGCCGGCGATGATCCCCTCGGCAACGGCAGCCTTGGTGGCGGCGACGGCATCCTCGATGCGGTGCTTGCGCTCCTTGGCCTCGGTCTCGGTGGCCGCACCCACCTTGATGACGGCCACGCCGCCGGCCAGCTTGGCCAGCCGCTCCTGCAGCTTCTCGCGATCCCAGTCCGAGTCGGTCTCCTCGATCTCGCCCTTGATCTGCGCGACGCGATCGGCGATGGCCTGCTTGGAGCCGCCACCATCGACCACCGTGGTGCCGTCCTTGGTCACGGTCACCCGGCGCACCGAGCCCAGCACCTCCAGGCCGACGTCCTGCAGCCGGAGCCCGACCTCGGGCGAGACGACCTCGCCGCCGGTCACGATGGCCAGGTCCTGCATGAAGTTCTTGCGGCGATCACCGAAGTACGGGGACTTGACCGCGACGACCTTGACGGTCTTGCGGATGGCGTTGACCACCAGGGTGGACAGCGCCTCGCCATCGACGTCCTCGGCGATGATCAGCAGCGGCTTCGACTCGGCCAGCACCTTCTCCAGCAGCGGCAGCAGATCCGACAGCGCGGAGATCTTGTCGCGCACGAGCAGCACGCCGGCGTTCTCCAGGACAGCCTCGGCCGATTCCGCGTCGGTGACGAAATGCGGTGAGATGTAACCCTTGTCGAACTGGACGCCGTCGGTGTACTCGAGCTCGATGGTCTGCCCGCCGTGCTCCTCGACAGTCACCACGCCGTCGGCGCCGACCTTGTCGATGGCCTCGCCGAGCAGGTCGCCGATGTGGGAGTCGCGGGAGGCGATGGTGCCGACCTGCGCGATGGCTGCCCGGTCGCCGGCCACCGGGGTGGCGCGCGACTCGAGGATCGAGATGACCTTGTCGGCAGCTTTGGAGATGCCGGACCGCAGTGCGAGCGGGTCGGCACCGGCGGCGACGTTGCGCAGACCTTCGGTGACCAGGGCCTGGGCCAGCACGGTCGCTGTGGTGGTGCCGTCGCCGGCGACGTCGTTGGTCTTGGTGGCGGCGGTCTTCGCCAGCTGCGCGCCGAGGTTCTCCCCGGCGTCCTCGAGGTCGATTTCGCGGGCGATGGTGACGCCGTCGTTGGTGACCGTCGGGCCGCCGAACTTCTTGTCCAGGACCACATATCGACCACGCGGGCCGAGGGTGATCTTGACCGCGTCGGCCAGCTTGTCGACGCCGCGCAGCAGCGCCGACCGGGCCTGGGAATCGAAGCTGATCTGCTTCGCCATGGGTATGCCAGTCCTTCGTCAGATGAGATGTTCCAGTGGTGGTGCAGGTATTCGGGATGCAGGTTCGTTTTGCCGAAACACCAGCGCCCCGACCCCGCTGAGCGGAATCGGGGCGCCGGCGAATCAGGAAGCGGTGACGGGCAACGGCATGGTCGATGCGGTGGCCGTCACCACGGTCACTTGGTGACCTTGGCCAGCACGTCGCGGGCCGAGAGGATCAGGTATTCCTGACCCGAGTACTTCACTTCGGTCCCGCCGTACTTCGAGTAGATGACGACGTCGCCCTCGGCGACATCGAGCGGGACGCGGTTGCCGTTGTCGTCGACACGACCCGGTCCGACTGCAAGGACGGTGCCCTCCTGGGGCTTCTCCTTGGCAGTGTCCGGAATGACGATGCCGGATGCGGTTGTTGTCTCGGCCTCGTTGGCCTGGACGAGGATCTTGTCCTCGAGCGGCTGGATCTTCACGCTCGCCACGGTGTGATCTCCCCCTTCTGGGGTCTTTGATGACAGTAATGAGTGGGACTGCGGGGTGCTCTGGACACCCTTTCGACCGCCGCAGGGGCGGACCCGTCGTCGCGGGAGCCGGGCCGTCGCTGCACCGTTCAGTTAGCACTCTAGCCACGAGAGTGCCAGGTCTCAACCCGGGCCACTACCCGGCGTCGACCAGCAGGTCACGCAGTCGGTGCACCGCAGCCACCGCTGCCGCGCCGCCGTCGTCGGTCGCCGACCAGGAGGCGCTCCAGGCGTTGTCGTCCGGCAGCAGGATCCGGTCGAGCGCGCCGTCGGCGATCTGCCGGCGGGCGGGGTTGAGCTCGATGTCCAGGCCGGCGAACCAGCTCCGCACGGTGTCGGCGTCGGCCGCTCCGTCGAGCACCCGGGCGTCGCTCTCGGCCAGCAGCAGCGCCGCTGCGGCCAACGCGCGCTGGACATTCTCGACCGACAGCGGCGCCTCGGCCTGGGCGACCGCGCGCAGCGCGCCCGAGACGGCGTCACCCACCGACGTCGGCGGAGCGGACCGCAGGTCGGACAGGAACTTCGCGGCCGCGTCGTTGTCGAAGATGCCGGGACCGGACGTGGCCATGTGGTGCTCCTGCTCGTTGATGACGATTGGCCTACAGGGTATGACGCGTTCGCTGCGCGACTACGCGGCCAGCACGGTGTCCACCGGCAGCGCGGGATTGCCGGTGAGGAACGGGCCCGAAGGCCGGGCCCCGGCCGCCAGTAGGTGCGCCCCCACCGCGGCGATCATCGCCCCGTTGTCGGTACACAGACCGGGGCGCGGGATGCGCAGGGTGATACCGGCCGCGTCGCACCGCTCTCGCGCCAGCGCCCGGAGCCGACCGTTCGCCGCGACCCCTCCGGCGATCACCACCGTGTCGATGGCCAGGTCTCCGGCGGCGCGCACGGTCTTGGCCGTCAGCACGTCGGCCACCGCCTCCTGGAAGGACGCGCAGACGTCCGCGACCGGCACCGTCCCTCCGGTGCGTTCGACGCCCTCCACGAACCGCGCAACCGCCGTCTTCAACCCGGAGAAGGAGAAGTCGTAGCCGGCGTCCCGCGGCCCGGTCAGCCCGCGCGGGAACCGGATGGCCGACGGATCGCCGTCGGCCGCCAGCTGATCGATGACCGGCCCGCCCGGATAACCCAGACCCAGCAGCCGGGCCACCTTGTCGTAGGCCTCGCCGGCCGCGTCGTCGACCGTGGTGCCGAGTTCCGTGATGTCGCCCGCGAGGTCGCCGATCCGCAGCAGCTGGGTGTGGCCGCCGGACACCAGCAGCGCAAGAGTGGGGCTGGGCAGCGGGCCGTGCTCCAGGGTGTCGGCCGCGACATGGCCGGCCAGGTGGTTGACCCCGAGCAGCGGCACGCCCCAGGCGGCGGCGTAGGCCTTGGCCGCGGCGACTCCGACCAGCAGCGCACCGGCCAGCCCGGGGCCGCTGGTCACTGCGACGGCGTCCACCGCGCCCCAGCCCACGCCCGACTTGGCGAAGGCCGAGCGGACAGTCGGTGTCATCGCCTCCAGATGAGCACGGGAGGCGATCTCCGGCACCACCCCACCGAACCGGGCGTGCTGATCGGAACTGGACGCCAGCTCTTGGCCGAGCAGCCGCGGTGCCCCGGTGGTGATCTCGACCAGTCCGGCACCGGTCTCGTCGCACGAGGACTCGATGCCAAGCACCACCGCTCCCGGGCCGAGCCGCACCATCGGCTCACTGTCGGCACCGGCCCGCCCGGTCCGGCCGGGTTCGTCGGCGCCGCCTGTCGGCAGTGGAGCGGTCATCGAGGCTGTCCTTCCAGGGAAGCGGCTGGCGGGCGGCTCATGCTGAACGCGTCGGCACCGCTGGGTTGGTAGTAGCGGCGGCGCAGGCCGATCCTCTCGAACCCTTCCGAGCGGTACAGGGCCAGCGCCGGTTCGTTGTCGGTGCGCACTTCCAGCAGGATCCGGCGGCCGGAGGCCGCGGTGATCAGCCCCCGCAGCAGCGCCCGGCCGGTGCCGCGGCCCTGCCGGTCGGGCCGGACGCCGATGGTCTGGACCTCCGCGTCGTCGCCGCCGACGGCCAGGCCGGCGTAGCCGTCCACCTGGCCGGCGCCGTCGCGGACCACCAGGTAGAACCTTCCGGCGGCGAGCTCGGCCCAGAACATCGCCGGCGTCCACGGCGAGTCGGTCGGGAACAGCACCTGCTCGAGGGCGGCGATCTGCTCGATGTCCCACCAGGCCATCGGTGCGGGGGCGATCAACCGGGGAGGCGAGGTGGTCACCGGCCCAGCACCGATTTCCGGGCCGTCGGCTCGGTGGCATCCGGGCGGCGCAGGTAGAGCGGAGTCAGCGGGCCGGGAACCGCAGCGGTGAGCAACGGCCGGGCTGCGGCCAGCACCAGCCCGGCGCTGAGGCCGGAAACGTCTGCGACGGGGACGTCCAGCACCGGTACCACCAGTGACGCGCCGGCTCCGATCAGCTCGGTGGGCTGCACTTCCTGCTCGGCGAGCAGCGCCGGCACGGCCGCGGGTGCAATCGGCAGCGGACCCAGCAGTCGGCGGCCGTCGGCGGCGAAGCCGGACAGGTAGACCTCACGTCGGCGCGCGTCGGTGACCACCAGGAACGGGCCGGCCGGCGGACCCGACGCATCCTGCAGACGAGCGCGGGCCGCGCCGTCGTGGGAGTCGACGCCGTGTACCGGTAGATCGAGGGCGTCACCGAGCGCCTGCGCGGTGGCGATGCCGACCCGCAGTCCGGTGAACGGCCCGGGTCCCAGACCGACGACGATCGCCTCGACGTCGGCCAACAGGTGACCGGAGTCCGTCAGGGCGGCCTGGACCAGTGGCATCAACTGTTCGGCGTGGGCAAAGGCGTCGGTGACGCTGCGCTGCGCCAGCAGCTCGACGGGAGACGACCGAAGGCCATCAGCACCGATCAGCTCGTGCGGGCGCAGCAGGGACACCACGCCGGCGGTCACGGTCGGGGTGGAGGTGTCGATGGCCAGCAGCAGCACGAGGACGATCCTATGGCGCGTGCGCGGGCACACCGGCCGTCGCGGCAGGGATCCGTTTAAGGTCGGTGGGTGCGTCGACACCCGCCCGGACAGGACCAGTCGTGGCCGAACTGGTGACCCTTGCCGACGTGGCCCGGGCAGCCGGCGTCTCGCTGGCGACCGCTTCCCGGGCGCTGACCGGTGCGGCCGGACGGACGGTGCGCGCCGACCTCAAGGCGCGAGTGCTACTGGCCGCCGCCGATCTGAAGTACTCTCCCAACGCGAACGCCCAGGCGATGGTCCGCGGCACCACGACGACCGTCGGCCTGGTGGTCCACGACATCGCCGATCCGTTCGCCGCCGCCGTCGCCTCCGGAGTGATGGCGGTGGCCGCAGAGCGCGACCTCATCGTCACCATCGCCTCGACCATGTGGGACGCCGAGACGGAGATCCGGCATGTGGAGGCGCTCCGCCGGCAGCGCGCGCGGGCGGTGATCCTGGCCGGCTCCCGGTTCTCCGACGAAGTTCTGCAGGCCCGACTAGCGGCCGAGGTCGCCGGTATCACCGCCGCCGGTGGCCGGGTCGCCGCCATCGGGCAGCCGGGGCTGCCGGTCGACACGCTGGTGCTGGAGAACGCCGACGGGGCAGCACATCTCGCCCGCGTGCTGTGGAGCCTGGGTTACCGGTCGTTCGCCGTGCTGGCCGGACCGGAGTCGGTGGTGACCAGCGAGGAGCGGCTGACCGGCTTTCGCGAGGGGCTGTCCGCTTGCGGGCATGAGATGCCCACCGAGAACATCATCGGCACCCAGTTGACCCGCGACGGCGGATACGTGGCGATGACCGAGCTGCTGGACCGCGAGGTCGAGGTGCAGGCGGTGTTCGCGGTCAACGACGTGATGGCCGTCGGGGCGATGGCCGCGCTGCGGGAGCAGGGCCACCAGGTACCCCAGGACATGGCCCTCGCCGGCTTCGACGACATCGCGACGCTGCGGGACATCCAGCCGCCGTTGACCACCGTGCGGCTGCCGCTGGTGAAGATCGGCCGCCGGGCGCTGGAGCTGGCGCTGGACCATCCCGACGGCGCCCGGCCCATCACCGTGACGGCGGCCGGCGAGGTGGTGGTGCGAGCCAGTACCCCGGCGCGGTAGACCTGCAGCGCATGCCGCACGCACCTCGGCGGCAGGCCTACGGTGCGACGAAGATGCAGAACGGGTGACCGGCCGGATCGGCCAGCACGAACAACGGCTCCTGTGCGTCGTGCGACCGGTCGTACAGCTCGCGGGCGCCGAGATCGAGCGCTCGTTGCCGCTGCGCGAGCAGGTCGGCGAGGGTCGGCACGGTGGTGTCCAGATGCAGCATCTGCGGCAGCGGGCCGTCCGGCCAGGTGGGCGCCGGCAGGTCGGGCACCTGCTGGAAGGCCAACACCGGCGCACCTTCGGGTGAGCGCAGCACCAGCCAGTCCTCGCCCTTCGGGTCGGGCACACCCGGCGCCGGAGGCTCGTCGCCGGGGCGGTACTGCAGGCCGAACAGCAGCCGGTAGAACTCGGCCAGCGTCCGGACGTCGGTGGCGTCGAGCACCACCTGCCGGATCAGCGGCGGGGCGCCGGTCGCCGCCGCGCCCTGGTGGTCGGTACCCGGATCGCTCATCGATCAATGGTCGCAGATGGGTCCGGCAAGCCGCGGGCGAAGACGGCGGGACCGGGTGGATCCTTCACAGCTGGCGTTCAGCAGCGGCACAGCACCCGCTGTGGCGGACACGACATCGTGGTCCACATGACCGCCTACGAGGTAACCCAGGACCTGCTCAACGCGACCACCGCGGCGAATCCGGCCGCCGCCCCCGCGCTCCCGCGGCGGACCGGTCTGCACCGGCTGCGCGCCGCGCTGACCGGTGGTGTCGCCGCGGGCGCGCTGCTGCTGGCCGCGCCGGTCGCCAACGCCGCGATGGTCCCGCCCGGCCCGGCGCACAGCGCCGTGGCGTCGGCATCAGCGGAGTCGACACTGCCGTCCACCATCACCCTCACCACCCGGCGCACCGGCTCGGTCGTTCTCTAGCAGTGCCCCGCTCCCGGTCGGCGTCTTGCGAACGCTCGCTCCGGCCGACGGCCGGTTTGCCCGCCGCCGCGAGCGCGTATTCGGCAGCTGAGCGGTCCGCAGCACGCTCGGGGGGCCGGAACCCGCGCGCCGAGCCCCAACCCGCTCGCGAAGCAGGGACGCGCTCGTGCCGAACCACGACCCGCTCGCCGAGCACGTCAACGGGCGCCCACGGCCCGGACGGATAGCCTGCAAGGTATGCGCAACCTGATGATCGGCGTCGGCGGTCTGGTCACCGTCCTGGGCGTGCTCTTCCTGCTGCAGGGCACCGGACTGGTCGGGGGCAGCGTGATGAGCAACAACCACTTCTGGATCTATGCCGGGGCGGTGATCGCGATCATCGGTGCCGGGGTGCTGACCGCCGGTCTGCGCCGGCCCGCCCGGCGTTGATCGTCAGCCGCGCCAGCCGAGGCCGGCGACCCGCTCGGCCCAGTCCCCGCCCACCGGGGTCAGCGTCGCCAACCTGGTGTCGTCCGGAAGTCGTTGCAGCGCAACGATCAGCCGGGCTTCGGACAATTGCTCCGCCACCCCCTCGCCCCACTCGATGACCACCGCCGACGCCGTCAGGTCGGTGTCCAGGTCCAGGTCGTCCAGCTCCACCGCCCCGGCCAGCCGGTAGGCGTCGACGTGGACCAGCGCCACCCCGCCGGGGGCGGCCGGATGTACCCGGGCGAGCACGAACGTCGGGGACGTCACCGTTCCGGTGACCCCCATACCGACCGCGATGCCCTTGGTCAGCGCGGTCTTCCCGGCGCCGAGCGAGCCCGACAGGATGACCAGGTCGCCGGCCCGCAGCAGCGACCCGAGCGCCGCGCCCAGCGCCAGCGTGTCGTCCGGCGTCGCCAGCACGGTTTCCGGAAATTCGGGCACCGCTACCCCAACTTCCGCGCCGGCGGCCCGGCGGCATGCTTCATCGCCCGGTCGAACAGCTCGCTCAGCGCTTCGTTCACCACGTCCGGACGTTCCAGGATCGCCATGTGGCCGGCGCCTTCGACGATGACGAGTCGGGCATCGGGCAGGGCCGCCGCGATGGCCTGCGACCGGTTCAACGGAGTCTGCCGGTCCTGATCGCCGCAGACGATCACGACCGGCAGATTCGCCAGCACCGGTAACGCCGCCGCCTGGTCCAGCCCGAGCAGCGCGGGCAGGAATTCGGTGATGACATCGATCGGGGTGCCGGAGATCATCTCGTCCAGGTAGTCGACCAGCTCGCCGGGCACGTCCTTCCGGGCGAATCCGAAGGCGCGGGTCACCAGCCAGACGGCGTCGGAACTGCCGGCCCGCCCGCGCTCGATCAGCTGCGGGTAGCGGGACACCGCACCGCTGACCAGCTTCACCAGGGCGCCGTTGCCGGTCAGCAGGGTGCGGGCGATCTGGTCGGTGGAGACAGCGCCGGCCGAGGTCGAGACCAGCCCCACCCCGGCGACGCGTTCGGAGAACAGAATCGGCCGCAGGCCGGCCAGCGTGATCAGCGCCATGCCGCCCATCGAGTGACCGACCAGCACCACCGGCCCCTGCGGAGCCGCCGTCGCCATCACCGCGGCGAGATCACCGGCGAGGTCGGCCATGGTGGTACGACCCGAGCCGGCCCGTGAGGATTTGCCGTGCGAGCGCTGGTCGAAGAACACCAGTCGGACTTCTGCCCGGCGTCCGGCAGAGGGAGCCGCACCCGGCACCCAGTCGGCCAGGCCGAGCCGCTGGTAGTGCCAGGCGCCGGATCGAAGAGTCCAACCGTGACCGAAGACGACGGTCAGCGGGGCATCGAGCGGTCCGACCTCCTCGACGTAGAGCACGACACCGTCGTCACCGAGCACCGAGTAGCTCCGGTCGGCCTCGAGCAGGTCGTACCCGGTTTCCTCCGCATCGGAGGACACCCGGTACCGCCGGACGGCGC
>CAXSEW010000093.1:0-10222 GCA_964236185.1 uncultured Nakamurella sp.
GCTCACCCGGCTGAGCGCTGAGCGTCGGCTGAGCGCCCAATCCCGAGCCGAGCGCGTTCGAGCCGCCGCGCGTGCAGCAGCGCGCTCGTCAGGACTGAACGCGCTCGCGTCGCCCGGAACGCGCTCGCGGCGCCCGGAACGCGCTCGGCCGGCTCGAGGCGCGCGGCGCGACGCAGGAGGGTCAGTCCGCGCGGGCACCGTCGGCAGGATTGACGCTGCGGATTACCGGCGCCGTCAGCGACCGCTCGTCGAACGCCGCGGCAACGCTCGATTCCACCGCAGCGACGTGGTCGTCCGGCACGAGCGCGATCACCGAACCGCCAAAGCCGCCACCCGTCATCCGGGCACCGAGAGCGCCTGCGGCCAGTGCGGCGTCGACGGCGAGATCCAGTTCGGTGGAGGACACCTCGTAGTCGTCGCGGAGCGACACGTGGGAAGCGGTGAGGTCAGGCCCGATGTCGGCTACGGCGCCGTGCCGCAGCCGGTCGACGACCGCCAGCACCCGCTGGTTTTCGGTGACGATGTGCCGGACCCGGCGCCGCAGCACGTCGTCGTCCAGTCGTCCGAGCGCACCGTCCAGATCCTCGAAGGCGATGTCCCGCAGGGAATCAAGATCCAGCTCCGCCACCGCTTGCTCGCAGGACGCTCGCCGCTTGGCGTACTCGCCGTCGGCCAGGGAGTGGTGCGCGCGGGTGTCGATCACGAGGACCGACAGGCCGCTGGCGGCGGTGTCGAACGGGATGTTCTCGCTCATATCCGCGCCGACGTCGAAGAACAGCACGTTGCCGGCGCGGCAGGTGGCGGAGGCCATCTGGTCCATCAGGCCGCACGGTATGCCGACGTAGTCGTTCTCGGCGCGCTGCGCGGCCCGGGCCAGCTCGGGCGGACTGAGCTGGTGACCGAACAGCGCGGCGAGGGCCAGACCGGTGGCGCATTCGACAGCCGCCGACGACGACAGGCCGGCACCCACCGGCACCTGGGAGTCCAGCACCAGGTCCACCCCACCCAGCTCCAGCCCCGACTCCGACAGCACCCAGTAGACGCCGAACAGGTAGGACGACCAGTCGTGGTCCGAGCCGGGCCGGATGTCGGTCAACGCCAGCTCGACCGGCGCTCCGGGGCGCTGCGCCGAGGTCACCCGCATGACGCCGTCCTCGTTGCGGGCTCCCGAGACAGACGCGCGTGCATCGATGGCGAAGGGCAGCACCAGGCCCTTGTTGTAGTCGGTGTGCTCGCCGATGAGGTTCACCCGGCCGGGCGCCGACCAACTGCCCTGCGCCGGTCGGCCGAAGGTCTCGGCGAGCAGGTCCGCTGCGCTCATGTACCGGCCGACGCGGTTCCGGCGCGCCCGTTGCTGAACTCCCACGCGTCGGTGACCATGGCGCCCAGATCGAGCTCCGGCTCCCAGCCCAACCGCTCCTTGGCCCGCGCGGCGGAGGCCACGAGTCGGGTCGGATCGCCGGCCCGGCGCGGGCCGATCTCGACCGGGACCTCGACGCCGGTCACCCGTTCGACCTCGGCGATGACGTCGCGGACGCTGAACCCGTTGCCGTTGCCCAGGTTGCAGATGAGGTGCTCGCCCGGATCAGCAGCGGTCAGCGCCAGCACGTGGGCGCGGGCCAGATCGGCGACGTGCACGTAGTCGCGCACCGGGGTGCCGTCGGGGGTCGGCCAGTCGTCGCCGTAGATGCCCAGCTTGTCCCGCCGACCGGCGGCGGCGTCGAGGGTGATCGGAATGAGGTGGGTCTCGGTGCGGTGCCGTTCGCCGGCGCCCCAGGCCGCGCCCGCCACGTTGAAGTACCGCAGCGACACCGCGGCGAGTTCGGTCGCGGAGCACTCGTTGGTGATCATCATGTCGACGGCGAGCTTGGTCGCGCCGTAGGTGCTGGTCGGCTTCGTCGGTGAGTCCTCGGTGATCGGAAAGGTTTCCGGCTCGCCGTAGACGGCCGCCGTCGAGGAGAAGACCAGCCGCCGCACCCCGTGCTCGGTGATCGCGTCCAGCAGTGCGCGGGATCCGAGAACGTTGGTGTGCCAGTACATCGACGGATTGGACACCGATTCGCCGACGAGTGACTTGGCGGCGAAGTGCAGCACCGCGTCGAAACCGGCGCCGCCGAGAACGGTGCCGGCGGTGGCGATGTCGGCTTGGACGAACTCCACTCCGTCGGGTACTGAGTCGGCATGGCCGGTGGAACAGTCGTCCAGAACCGTCACCTGATGGCCGTCCTGCAGCAGGAGCCGGGTGACGACCGACCCGATGTAGCCGGCACCGCCGACGACGAGCGTCTTCATTGTTGTCCTCACTGAGCTCTGGGCAGCCGTCCGCTTTTCCGTCATCGGTCGATCGGCGGGACCACGACCGCGCGCAGGCGTTCCGCCGCGACCTCCGGTGGGATGTCGTTGACGAACGCGCCCATCGCCGATTCCGATCCGGCCAAGTATTTCAGCTTCCCGGGCGCCCGCCGAATCGTCAGGATCTGCAGGTGCAGCCAGAAGTCGTCGCGGCCCTGGTGGACCGGCGCCTGGTGCCACGCGGTGATGGCCGGCAGGGTGTCGTCGAACATGCCCTCCATCCGGCGCAGCACTTCCAGATAGACGTGCGGCAGGGCGGCCTGCTGCCCACCCGACAGCTCGGTCAGGTCGGCGACGCGGACCCGCGGGAAGATCTGCACCTCGACCGGCCAGCGACCGGCGAACGGCACGAATGCCACCCAGTGGTCGTTCTGCGCGACAATTCTGGACCCGTCTCCGAGCTCGCCGTCCAGCAGATCCGCGAACAGGTTGCGTCCGTGTTCGGCACGGTAGCGCTCGACCTGCCGCAACATCACCGTGGTGTGCGGGGTGATGAAGGGGTACCCGTAGATCTGGCCGTGCGGGTGGGCCAGCGTGACACCGATCTCGGCGCCGCGGTTCTCGAAGCAGAACACCTGCTCGAGACCCGGTTGCGCGGACAGGGCAGCGGTCCGGTCGGTCCAGGCCTGGATCACCGTACCGACGCGCTCCGTGGTCAGCTGGGAGAACGTCGTGTTGTGGTCGGAGGTGAAGCAGACCACCTCGCACCGGCCGGTGCCCGGGACCGTGGTGAACAGGCCGTCCACCTGGGCGGCGGCGCCGGCTCCCGCAAAGGACGGGAACCGGTTCTCGAAGACCACCACATCGTATTCCGGCGACGGTATCTCGCTCGGATTGGTCGGGCTGGACGGGCACAGCGGGCACCGGTCGGCCGGCGGCTGGTAGATCCGCGTCTGCCGGTGTCCGGCGATGCCCACCCACTCACCGGTCAGCCGGTCGTAGCGGGCGGTGGACAGCGACTCGACCTTCGGCAGGTCCCGCGGGTCCGTGAGAATCCTGACTCGGTCCGACTTTTCGTCGAAGTAGATGATTTCCCGGCCGTCGGCCAATTGGCCGGAGATGCGTGTGAATGTCACCTGTGGTCCGTGCTCTCTGCTGGTGGCGCGTCGGATGGGTCGTCCGGCGGCGCCGGGATGATGATGACCTCGCCCACCTGGTCGGCGAGGACGGCAGCGGCGTGCGGGCTCAGCCGGTCGTCGATGATCAACGTGCTGACCGCCCGCAGCGGGGCGATCTGGGCGAGCCCGACGATGCCCCACTTGGTGTGGTCCGCGACGACGACCAGCCTGCGGGCCGACTCGACCAACGCGCGGTTGGTCTCGGCTTCCATCAGGTTCGGCGTGGTGAGGCCGGCGTGCTCGTCGATGCCATGCACGCCCATGATGACCATGTCCACCCGGAGCGATCGGATGGCTTGCACCGCGACAGGTCCCACCAGGCCGTCGGACGGCGTGCGCAGGCCGCCGGTGAGTACCACGGTGAGGTCGCGCCGCTGCTGGTGGTTGAGCACCTCGGCCACCTTGAGGGAATTGGTGACGACGGTGAGGTCGGCGACATCGGCCAGGTGACGGGCCAGGGTCCAGGTGGTGGTGCCGGCGGTGATCGCTATCGCCATGCCCGGCCGTACCAGTTGTGCGGCCCGTTCGGCGATGGCTTCCTTCTCCGGGAGCTCGCGCACGCTCTTGGCCTCGAAGTCCGGCTCGATCGCGCTCGCCGTCTCGACCGCGGTCGCCCCGCCGTGCACCTTGGCCAGCAGACCCTTGCCGTCCAGCATCTCGAGGTCGCGCCGGACCGTCATGTCCGAGACGCCGAGCATCTTCGTCAGATCGGAGACCCGGACACCGCCGGACCGGCGTACCTCGTCGAGAATGCGAGCCTGGCGGACCTGAGCCAGCACTCCGCACCTCCGCTATCCGCAATGTTCGGTCCTGTTGAGTCTGATTGATTGATGATGAGGAGTCAACAGCAAGGGCCGCACAACTGTGCATATCTGTTCGGTCTGACCATCGACCAGCAACTCGACTTGACCTGGGTCGGCTGGAGTACAGATCGGCCCGGGACGGCCGCCCGCCACCGCCGCCCGCCAGAGCCCGGTCGATCTGCTCGCGGCCGAGGCAGGTTTCGGGTAACGCTACCGCTGCAGAAGGATTCGAATCGTTGTCAGGAACGCAGTCGAGAGGCACGGGACCATCGGAGCAACCGAGGTAGGCGACCAAGCGGTCGTGATCGGTTGGACTACCAGCGCGGATGAACCCGGTGAGCAGCCAAGGCCGGGCGTGGGAAGGCCGACAGAGCAGATGTGATGGCAGAGGCCTGGACGGACGAGAGCGCCGGAAGCCCGCGACACGGGGATTTTGTGCCTTCATTTCGGTCCGGCGGCGCGCCGGTCGACGGCACCATTGCCGGGTTCGACGTGGTGGCAACGCTGGGCCGGGGCGGCAGCAGCACCGTCTACCAGGTCAGGCGCCCGAGCGACGGTACCCAGTATGCGTTGAAGATCCTAAATTCGCCGTTGACGACGGATCGGGAGACTGCCGCGTGGCGCAGGGAAGCGGCGGTGCGGGCCAGCGTCAACCACCCACTGCTGAGTCGGGTCCACGAAGTCGGTCAAGCCGACGCCCGGCCGTACCTGGTGATGGATCTCGTCGCCGGACGGCTGCTGGCCCGCGTCATCGCCGAACGTCCGCTTACCACAGCCGCAACGATCGCCCTGCTCCGTGACCTCCTGAGCCCGCTGTCCGCGGTGCACCTGAAAGGACTGGTGCATCGCGACCTCAAACCGACCAACATCATGGTCCTAACCGACGGCACCGCCCGACTGATCGATTTCGGTTTGGTCACCCGCGACACTGCGATCGACGTCGACCACTCGGCCGGGACGTTGGGGTACGCCGCTCCCGAGCAGTCGAGGGTGCTGCGCCGCCCTGTCGACGGACGATCAGATCTCTACTCACTGGGCGTCGTCGCATTCGAGTGTCTCACCGGACGCCCACCATTTGCCAGCGCCGACGTCGGCGAACTGCTGCGCCTGCATGCCGTCTCCCGACCTGAGAACCTCGCCGACCTGGTCCCGGGAATCGCACCCCTGCTCGCTGAGATCATCGCCACCCTGCTCGCCAAAGATCCCGACGACCGCTACCAGAGCGGCCACCAACTCGACGCCGACCTCACCCGGCTCGCCGCCGACCCCGCCGCGACCTTCGTGAGCGGGCCTGTCCGACCGCCCGCTCATCTCGGCGGGTCGCGCGCGTCGTAGACCCTTCGGTCAGCGTCGCCTACCGGGTCCCGCACGACACCGGCGTGACCACTGCATCGAGGAGGGAGAATGACCGGGTGCCCGTGTTCCAGCGGCAGGACCACCCTGCCGTCGCTGCCGCGTCGAGCGTCGACGTCCCCGGCCCGCTGCTGTCGGCCGCGGACATCGACCGCGCGGCGCAGCGGATCGCGCCGGTGATCACCCGGACCCCACTGGAGCTGTCCGCCCGGCACTCGCAGGCGACCGGCGCGCACGTGTTTTTCAAGCGCGAAGACCTGCAGGTCGTCCGGTCGTACAAGCTGCGCGGTGCCTACAACCTGATGTCGCAGTTGACGGCGGTGGAACGGTCCAGCGGCGTGGTGTGCGCCAGCGCCGGCAACCATGCGCAGGGTGTCGCCTTCGCCTGTCAGGCGCTGGGCATCAGCGGCACCATCTTTCTTCCCCGCACCACGCCGCGGCAGAAGCGTGACCGCATCCGGGCGCACGGTGGTGATCAGGTCGAGTTGGTGATGGTGGGCGACACCTTCGACGATGCCGCCGACGCCGCCCGCCTGCACGCGCTGGATGGCGGAGCGGTGCTGGTGCCGCCGTTCGACGACCTCCGGACCATCGCCGGGCAGGGCACGGTGGCCGCCGAGATCCTCCACGACCTGGGCCGCGCTCCCGATGTGCTGGTGGCGCCGGTCGGTGGCGGTGGGCTGGTCGCCGGGATGTCGGCGTACCTGCGCGAGCGGGCACCGGGCGTCCGGATCGTGGGGGTGGAACCGGTGGGCGCTGCGTCGCTGACCGCTGCCCTGGCGGCCGGCGGCCCGGTCCGCCTGGACACGCTGGACCCGTTCGTCGATGGAGCAGCGGTCCGCCGCATCGGTGACCTGACCTACGCGGTGCTGGCCGACAGCGGGCTCCAGGTCCTCAGTGTCGACCCGGGGGCCATCTGCACCGAGATGCTGGCGCTCTACCAGAACGAGGGCATCATCGCCGAGCCGGCCGGCGCGCTGTCGGTGGCCGCGCTCGGCGGTATCGAGGTGGCGCCGGGTTCCACCGTCGTCTGCCTCATTTCCGGTGGCAACAACGACGTCTCGCGCTACGGCGAAATCGTCGAGCGGTCGCTGGTGCATGCCGGCCTCAAGCACTACTTCCTGGTCGACTTCCCGCAGGAACCCGGGGCGCTGCGGCGGTTCCTGGACCACGTGCTCGGACCCGACGACGACATCACGCTGTTCGAGTACGTCAAGCGCAACAACCGCGAGACCGGCCCGGCGTTGGTCGGCGTCGAGCTCGGTACGGCCGCCGGGCTGCCCGGTCTGCTGCAGCGGATGGCCGCCGGCCCCATGGACGTCGAGCGGATCGAACCGGGTTCGGCCGCCTACCGTTTCCTGATGTAGCGGCCATAGGCTCAGTGCTGCAGGCACTATCGCGCCGGATCGTAGGCGCTCGGGATGACCGGACCCGGCCTCCCGGTCAGCTGGGCCAGCACGGCGTCGGCGATGACGGAACCGCAGTACGGGCCGAGGGTCAGCCCGCTCGGGCCCATTCCCGTTGCCACGAAAAGGTTGTCGGAACCGGCCACGCGACCCAGGTAGGGCAGGCCGTCCGTGCTGGCCGGGCGCAAGCCGACCCGGGCCTCGACCCAGCTGCCTGGGCGAGCGCCGGAACGAGCGAAAAGCCCTGTGTGAGCACCTGTGCCACGCCGCCGGCGGTCAGCGCGGGGTCGAATCCGCTGCCGGTCTCCCGGGTTGCCCCGATGACGACCCGGTCGCCGGGGAAGGTGAGCAGGTAGTGCCCGGCGAAGGTGTCGAGCGTGGGTAGCGTCGACGCTCCCGGAAGGTGCAGGTGCACGATCTGCCCGCGTTGCGGCTCGACCCGCCTGGCCAGCGCGCTGGTCAGCCCACCCGACCAGGCGCCGGCCGCCAGCACCACCGCGTCCGCGGCCAGCCGGGCCGATCCGACCTGCACCCCGGCCGGCCGCCCGCCGGGGAAACCGCCGCCTGCTCCGTCGGTGGCATCCCCGACGAGGTCGAGAGCGGCAGTGCCCGAGACGATCTCGGCACCCGCCGACACCGCCGAGCGCAGCAGGCAGTCGCGCATCGCCCGCCCGTCGACCACCGCGACCTCCGGGGAGAGGACACCGCCGAACGTCCGGCCGACCAGCGGGAACCGTACGGCGACATCGGCAGCTGTCAGCAGCTCCGGCTGCCCGACCGACGCCGACCCATACCGGGCCACCAGGCTGGTGGTGCGGTCGAAATCCACGTGAAGATCGTTCCGTTCAGAACTCTGCAGCGCTACCGTGAGCTGTCCGGCGACGCGGTAGGAGGCGCCGTCGATGCCGGCATCGGCGAGGCGCCGCAACAGTTCTCGGTAGTGGCGCGCGGCCGCAAAGCGGAATGCCGTCGTCTCGTCGTCGGTCACCTTCGAGCTGATCGTCGCGATGATGCCGGCGCCGGCCGCTGTCGCCCCGCCGGCCGCGGCGTTGTCCACCATCGTCACCCGGACGCCCGCCGCGGCCAGTCGAGCCGCTGCGGCCGCCCCGACGATGCCCGCCCCGACCACCACGACCCGTTGCACGCCCGTCACTGTGCCACGCGGGCGGTCGACGGTCGTGGTCGTCAGTCGTCCCATCCAGGCATCACCTGTGGCTGCCACCGGCGTTGCCAGGACGGCACCGGTGTTGCCAGGACGGCGGCGCCGCAGCGTCCGGCGGGATAATCGACGGAGCAGACGAGCAGACGAGCAGACGAGCAAACGAGCAGATGAGCAGATGAGCAGACGGGGGGCAGCGATGGCGGAGACCGGTCAGGACGGCGGCAGCCCCATAGCGGCACAGGCCACCGGCGTGCAGGGCATGGTGGAGCGACAGATCCGGCAGGCGCAGGAGCGCGGCGCCTTCGACAACCTGCCCGGCGCCGGCCAGCCGCTCCGCGACCTGGGTGGCCCGCACGACGAGAACTGTTGGCTGCGACAGCATCTGCTGCGGGAAGGCGTCTCGGGCGCGGCCTTTCTGCCGCCCGCCCTGGCGCTCCGCAAGGAAGTCGAGGACCTCGCCGGGCGGGTCCGCGAGCTCCCCACCGAAGCGCAGGTCCGGCTCGTCGTCGACCGACTCAACGAACGCATCCTGGATGCCCTGCGCAAACCCGGCGAAGGTCCGCCGGTCACCGTGATGGCGGTGGACGTCGAGGAGATCGTCCTCGGCTGGCGGTTCGCCCGCATCGCCCGGCGCCGGCCGGGACCGGTGACCGAAGCCGCCGACGAGCCGATCCCGGAGGACGAGCGAACCCGGTGGCCACGGCGGTGGCGCCGCAGCTGACGGCGCCGCCCTGTCCGATACTGCAACGATGACCGCTACTTCGCCGCTGACCTGCGCCGCGTTCCTGGCCGCACTTGACTGGTCGGCCGGAGTAACGGTGCTCGAGCCCACGGACAAGGTGCCCGGCTCCTGGGTCGGTGCGCCCAGCGCGGTCCGCGATGCGGGAAACGTGCATCTGGCCTACCGCCTGCGTCGGCCGGTCGGCGCGGGCCGTGGCTACGCCAACGTGATTGCCGGTTGGACGCCCGACAGCGTGGAGGAGCAGACGGTGGTCCGGCGGGAACAGCACGCCGCGGAGTCGTTGGAGCGACCCTGCCTGGTGCGCACGGCGACCGGCTGGCGGTTGTACATCAGCTGCGCGACGCCTGGCACCAAGCACTGGCGGGTCGACCTGCTGGAAGCGCCGACCATCGGAGAACTGCCGGGCGCCAGTGCGCTGACGGTGCTGCCGGGGAACGAGTCGATGGCGGTCAAGGACCCGGTGATCCTGGTCGACGAGCAGGGGTGGCACCTCTGGGCGTCGTGCCACCCGCTGGACGACCCGGCGTCGACCGACCGGATGACCACGCAGTACGCCACCAGCTCCGACGGGGTGCAGTGGACCTGGCGGGGCACCGCGTTGACCGGGTCGGCAGGCTGGGATGCCCGCGGCGTGCGGTTCGCGGACGTCCTGCAGCTGGCCGATGGCCACCTGGCCTTCTACGACGGCCGGGCCAGTGCGCAGGAGAACTGGGAGGAACGGACCGGCGCGGCCGTCGCGGATTCGCTCGTCGGCCCCTGGCAGAAGGTGGACGGCCCCGTGTTCGTCTCGCCGCACGGCACCGGCGGCCTGCGGTATGTGTCCGCGGTTCAGGACGCCGGCGGGGTCCGACTGTTCTACGAGAGCGCACGCGCGGACGGCAGCCACGAACTGCGGACCCAGCTCGTCCACTGATGCGGCGAGCCTCGACCAGAGCGAACCCCCAGGGCGGCGGGCGCGTGCAGGCGGCGGCCCCGACCGGTGCATCATGAGTTCCATGAGAGCCGCCGTGCTGCATGCACCCCAGAACATCACCACCGACGACGTCGACGACCCGAAACTCGTTCTGCCCACCGACGCGCTGGTCCGGGTCACCGCCGCGTGCATCTGCGGGTCCGACCTGTGGCCCTACCGCGGCATCGTGAAGAACACCGGCCGCATCGGGCACGAGTTCGTCGGCGTCGTCGAGGAGATCGGGGCCGGGGTCGACGGCCTGCGCGTCGGCCAGGTGGTCATCGCGCCGTTCGTCTGGTCCTGCGGACACTGCGCCAACTGTGTGGCCGGCTGG
>CAXSEW010000094.1:0-10217 GCA_964236185.1 uncultured Nakamurella sp.
GACCCCAACCCGATCAGCCACAGCACAGCGGCGGCGAAGGCCGCCGGACATGACGCCCTGGTCGCGCCGCCCACCTTCGCCGTGGTGGCGGTGGCCCGCGCCCAGGACGCCGTGCTGTTCAACCCCGAGCTGGGTCTTGACTTCTCCCGCGTCGTCCATGGCGACCAGCGGTTCGTCCATCACCGCCCGATCCTTGCGGGCGACGCGCTTTCCTGCACCGTGCACGTCGACTCGATCCGTGCGCTGGGGTCCAACGACGTGCTGACCCTGCGATCAGAGCTGTTTCGAGCGGACGGCACGCTCGTCACCACTGCGGTGTCATCCCTGGTCGCCCGAGGGAACGCCGGATGACCGATGCGATCCAGATCACCGACCGCGGCGCTCGGCCGAGCTTCGACGAGGTCAGCGTCGGCGACCGCATCCCGGACGCGTCCTACCCGCTGACCAGGGACCGGCTGGTCCGCTACGCCGGGGCCTCCGGCGACTTCAACCCGATCCACTGGAACCAGCGCGTCGCGCAACAGGTCGGGCTGCCCGACGTCATCGCCCACGGCATGCTGACCATGGCCACCGCCGCCCGGTCGGTGACCGACTGGCTCGGGGACCCGGCGGCAGTGCTGGAGTACTCGACCCGGTTCACCCGGCCCGTCGCGGTACCGGACGACGGCGTCGGCGCGACCGTGCAGGTGACCGGGGTCATCGGCGAGCTGAACGAGGCGGACCGCACCGCCCGGGTGGACCTGACGGTCAGGGCCGCCGGCGTCACCGTGCTGGGCAAGGCCCGCGTGGTCGTCCGCCTCGGCTGATCAGCTCCGCCTCGGCCGAGCGCTGGTCAGTTCTTGGCGGTGCGCAAGAAGTCGCCCATCCGCGTCACTCCGGTCTCGAGGTCTTCGTCGCCGAGCGCGTAGGACAGCCGGAAGTACCCGGGCGTACCGAATGCTTCGCCCGGGACGACTGCCACTTCGGCATGCTCGAGCACCAGCGCGGCCAGCTCCGCCGACGAGCCGGGGCGGACCCCGCCGAAGTCGAGACCGATCAGCCCGGCGACGCTCGGATAGCAGTAGAACGCCCCCTTGGGCTCGGGGCAGGTGACGCCCGGGATGTCGGACAGCAGCCGGACCATCAGCTTGCGCCGCCGGTCGAACGCCTCGCGCATCATCTCGACCGCGTCCAGCGGCCCGCTGACCGCCTCGAGCGCCGCCCGCTGCGACACGTTGGCGACGTTGGACGACAGGTGCGACTGCAGGTTGGTCGCCGCGGTGATCACGTCCTGCGGGCCGATCATCCAGCCCACCCGCCAGCCCGTCATGGCGTAGGTCTTGGCGACGCCGTTGAGCACGACGCACCGGTCCGCGATCTCCGGCACCACGGCCGGCATGGAGACGTGCTCCGCGCCTGCGTAGACCAGGTGTTCGTAGATCTCGTCCGTCACCACCCAGATGCCCTTGTCGACGGCCCAGCGGCCGATCGCCTTCACCTGCTCCGGCGGGTACACGGAGCCGGTCGGGTTCGACGGCGAGCAGAACAGCAGCAGCTTGGTGCGCTGCGTCAGAGCCGCGTCGAGCTGCTCGATCGATACCAGGTAGTCGGTGCTCTCGTCCGCGACCACCGGCACCGGCACCCCGCCGGCCAGCGCGATCGCTTCCGGATAGGTCGTCCAGTAGGGCGCCGGCAGCAGCACCTCGTCGCCGGGATCGAGCAGGGTGGCGAACGCCTGGTAGACCGCCTGCTTGCCGCCGTTGGTGACCAGCACCTGGGACGGCTTGACATGGAAGTTCGAGTCGCGGGCCGTCTTGTCGGCAATCGCCTGGCGCAGCTCCGGCAGGCCGGCGGCGGGGGTGTACTTGTGGTTCACCGGGTTCGCCGCGGCGTCAGCAGCGACCTTGACGATGGGCTCCGGCGTGGGGAAGTCCGGCTCGCCCGCACCGAACCCGATCACCGGCCGGCCGGCCGCCTTGAGGGCCTTGGCCTTGGCGTCGACCGCCAACGTGGCCGATTCCGCGATGGCGGAGATTCGGGCGGAGATCCGGGTCCTGGTGCGCTCGCTCACGAGGGTCGATCCTTCCACACGCCGATACCCGTCCAGCCCCGACCGCGGTTGGCCGGCGCGGCGCCCGCCAGGGCAGTACCGGGAACGCCACAGCCGGCGTCCCCGCGAGGGAGGCGCCGGCTGCGGGCGTGGGGAACAGGCGTCAGCCGAGGTTCTGGGCCTTGAGCCAGGTCTGGGCGACCGCGGCGGGGTCTGTGCCCGCGGCCACCTTCGAGTTCAGATCCAGCAGGATGTCGGTGGTCAGCTTGGCCGACACCGCATTGAGAGCGGCGGTCACGGTCGGCGTCGCCTTCTTCGCGTTGATCAGCGGCAGCACGTTCTGCGCGTTGTAGAGGTTCTGCGGATCCTCCAGCACGACGAATTTGTTGGCCTCGATCGACGGATCGGTGGTGAACAGGTCAGCGGCATCCACCTGGCCGTTCTTCAGCCCGGCAACCGTCAGCGGCCCGCCCGAGTCCAGCGTCTTGAAGGTGCCGAAGGCGACGCCGTACTTGGCCTTGAGGCCGGGGACGCCGTCGCTGCGGGTCTTGAACTCGGGTCCGGCGCCCAGGATCAGGTCGCTCGCCTTGTCCTTCAGGTCGGAGATGGTCTTGAGCTTGTACTTGTCCGCCGTGGCCTGGGTGACGGTGATCGAGTCCTTGTCCTGGGCCTGCGACTGATCGAGCACCTTGAGGTCGGACCCGACCGCAGCTGGCAGGGCCTTGTAGACGTCGTCCGAGCTCACGGCTGTCGCGTTCTTGTCGAAGTAGCCCAACAACGTGCCCGAGTATTCCGGGATCAGGTCGATGGACCCGTCCTTGAGCGCGGGGATGTAGACCTCGCGGCTGCCGATCTTGGGCTTCTGACTGACCTTCACGCCCTTCGCGGTCAAGGCGCCGCCGTAGATGTCGGCGACCAGCACCGACTCGGCGAAGTTGGCCGAACCGATGACCACCGAGTCCGACCCACCGGGGGTCGCAGCGCCGGACGAGGACGCACCGGACGAGGAGGCGCCCGAACTCACGGCACTGCTGGGCGCGGCGCCGCTGGCATCCGCGGCGCTGCTGCTGGAGCTGGAGCTGGAGCTGGTGGAGGATGAGCCGCCGGCGGCGGCGCCGGTGGAACTGCTGCCGCAAGCGGTCAGAGCCAGTGCTCCGGCCGCGAAAGCGGCGATCACTGCGGTGGCGCGGGTGCGATTCATGTCTGCTCCTTGTGCGGGCCCGGCGTGCTGCCGACCCATCGGGGATGGTGCGTGTCAGAGCGCTGCTGCCTGTGCCGCGGCACCGGCAGTGCGGGACGGTTCCTGGTTCCCCCCATCGGGCTCGGCGTTCTCGATGGCCGCGATGGCAGGCCCAGGCAGGTGCGACTTCCGGTAGCGCCCGGTTATTCCACGCGAGGTGGAGTAGCGCTGAATAGTTGCCAGAACGAGATCCAGCAGCAGGGCCAGCACGGCCACCAGGAACGCACCGGACAGCAGCTCACCGGTCGCCGTATGGCTGGTCGGATTGTCCTGGAACGGCCCCTGCTGCGTCCCCTCGTAGATCGGTGCGCCCAGCCCGCCCAGGCCGATGTACGCCCCGATGGTGGCGGTGGCGATGACCTGCAGCGTCGCCGCCCGCAGCCCCGACATCATCAGCGGGAAGGCGTTCGGCAGTTCGACCTGCAGCAGCACCTGGTTGCCGGTCATGCCCATGCCGGTGGCGGCGTCCCGGATCGCCGGGTCGACCGACTGCACCCCGGCGTAGGTGTTGGACAGGATCGGCGGAATGGCCAACAGCAGCAGCACCAGCTCCACCGGGATGATGTAGGGCAGGTTCGTCCGGCCGGTGAAGTTGGGTGCGATCCAGATGTACAGCAACACCATCAGGCCGAACGTCGGCAGCGCCCGGCTGGCGTTCACCGTGCCGACGACGAGGGTCGACCCCTTGCCGGTGTGCCCGATCCACAGCCCCAGCGGTACCGCGATCAGCACCGCCAGCCCGATGGCGATGAACGAGTAGGTCAGGTGATCGACGATGTTCGCGCCGAGCCCGGATTTGCCCGACCAGTTATCGCCGCTCGTCAGGTAGGTCCACAGGTCGTCGATCACGGCTTGGCCACCGCCCGCCGCCACGGCGTCAGCGAGCGGGTGATCAGCTGCACCAGCACGTCCAGCACCAGGGCCAGCAGCACGGCCAGGATGATGCCGATGAACAGCGGGCTCTGCCACGGGCCGCCGCCCTGGCTGGCGTTCAGGCCGTCGGTGAACAGGCTGCCCAGCTGCTGGGTGCCGATCAGCGTGGCCACCGCCACCAGGCTGACGTTGGACACCACCGCCACCCGCACACCGGCGGCGATCACCGGAACCGCCAGCGGCAGCTCGACGGCGAAGAATCGCCCGACCGGGCGGTAGCCCATGGCCGTCGCCGCCTGCTTGGTCTCCGCGGACACGGACCGGAGGCCGTCGGCCACCACCCGGACCAGCAGCGCCACCGCGTACACCGTCAGCGCGACGATGACGTTGACGACGTCGAGGATGCGGGTGCCGAGGATCCCGGGCATCACCACGAACAGCACCAGCGACGGAATGGTGTAGAGCAGGCCGGCGATGGAGACGATCGGCGGATAGCTCCAGCTGAATCTGGCTGCCACCCAGCCCAGCGGGAGGGCCACCACCAGGCCGACCAGCACCGGGATGACCGACAACTTGGTGTGCGACCAGAACAGGCTCCAGATCTGCGCCGCGTGGTCGGAGTAGTAGGCGAACATCAGCGCGGCACCGCTGGAGCGGCCGCCCGGGCCGAAGCCGCCCTGGCCTCGATCCGCGCGACGACATCGGCGGTGGTCACCGTGCCGAGCAGTCGGGACTGCTCGTCGACCACCACGCCGCGTCCGGACGGCGACGACAGCGCCGCGTCCAGCGTGGTGCGCAGCGTGCCGCCCTCGGTGGCCAGGGTGCCGCCGAGGTTGAGCAGCTGTGGCGCGACGACCGTGCTTCCCGGATACGTGCCGTGTGCGACGTTGAGCCAGCCCTGCGGGCACTTCGCCGCGTCGACGACGAGCACCCAGCCATCCCGCGCCACCCGTACCGCGTCGGCGATCGTCGCCCCCAGCCGGACCGGCACCTCGTCGGTGACCGGCACGGTGTCGGACTCGAAGCCGAGCGCGCGGTAACCGCGATCGCGACCCACGAAGCCGGCCACGAAGTCGTCGGCCGGGTTGGACAGCAAGTCGGCCGGAGTGGCCAGTTGCGCCAGGTGGCCGCCGACCCGCAGCACCGCCACCTGATCGCCGAGCTTGATCGCCTCGTCGATGTCGTGGGTGACGAACACGATGGTCTTGCCCAGCTCCGACTGCAGCCGCAGGAACTCCTGCTGCAGCTGTTCGCGGACCACCGGGTCGACCGCCGAGAACGGTTCGTCCATCAGCATCACCGGCGGATCCGCGGCCAGTGCCCTGGCCACGCCGACCCGCTGCTGCTGGCCGCCGGACAGCTGCGCCGGGTAGCGCTGCGCGAATCTGGCCTCCAACCCGACCCGTTCCATCAGGTCCATCGCCCGGGTCCTGGCTTCGGACTTGCTGTGCCCCAGCAGGCTGGGCACCGTGATGATGTTCTCCAGGATGGTGCGGTGCGGGAACAGGCCGGCGTGCTGGATGACGTAGCCGATCCCGCGGCGGAGCGTCGCGGGCGCCACCTTGCCGGTGTCCTGGTCGTCCAGCCAGATGGTGCCGCTGCTGGGGTCGATCATCCGGTTGATCATCCGGAGGGACGTCGTCTTGCCGCAGCCCGACGGCCCGACGAAGACGGTGATCTGGCCAGACGGGGCCACCAGTGACAACCGGTCCACCGCCACCGTGCCGTCGGGATACCGCTTGGTCACCTCGTCGAAGCTGATCATCGGGATCCTGCCATCGTTGCTCCTGTGCGTCGGGCGGCTGGTGCTCGTTCCCCGACCGGCCGCGTCGTCGAGGTGACGGCGGCGGGTCGGCAGCGATGCTTCTCGATACGGTAGGCGGGACCCACGACAGTACGTCGGTACGCCGTCGCGAGCAGTGGCACGACAGGTGTCCCGACGGCAAACCCTGACCCGCCGTGCACCCGGGGTCAAGCCTTCGCGATCTTCGTGACGATCGCGTTACCTCCGTCGTCGTGCCGACGGTCCCTCTTGCGCCGACCGGAGCGGTCCGACAGGCGCCGCCGAAAGACCGACTGGAGGACGCCGGATGTGAGCAGTACCCAGCCTCCGCGGCACGAAGTGGACGGCACCCGGCTGACCGTCGCGCACATCGCCGCTCTCGCGCACGGATCGACGCCGGTCGAGCTGTCCGCTGCCGGCCGCGACCGGGCAGCAGCATCGCACGCCTTCGCCGCCCGGGCCCTGCGGCGCCGGCCGCTGTACGGCCGGTCCACCGGGGTAGGAGCCAACCGGACCGTCGCCTTGACCGGAGATCCGGACGAGAACGCGCTGAGACTGCTGCGCAGTCACGCCACCTCGGCCGGGCCGGTCCGGTCGGCGGCCCGGATTCGCGCGATGCTGTTGGTCCGCCTCAACCAGTTGGCTGCCGGTGGCAGCGGGGTGGCGCCGGAGATCCTCGACGGCCTGCTGGCCCTGCTCCAGCAGGGGGCGCTGCCGGAGGTCCGGGAGCTGGGCAGCATCGGTACCGGCGACCTGCCGGCGTTGGCGACGACCGCGTTGGCGCTGCTCGGAGAGGGGCGGATCCCGACCGGTCTGCCGGCCGTCAGGTTCGGTGCGGCCGATGGTCTGGCGTTCATCTCCAGCAATGCCGCCACCCTCGGCGACGCCGCCCTGGCAGTGGCCCAGCTCGACGAGTCCAGCCGGGCCGCCCTCGCGGTCGCAGCACTGACCTTCACCGCGGTCGAGGGCAACGCCGAGGCGTACTCGGACGGCGCACTGGCTCTCACGCCGTTCGCCGGGGCGGAGGTGGTCTGCCGGGTGCTCCGACCGCTGGTCGGCGCCGACCGCTTCGGCACCCGGCGCGACGGTGGCGGCCGGCTCGTTCCGGCGCCGCGGATCCAGGATCCGTACGGCCTGCGAGCTCTGCCGCAGGTCCACGGCCCGGTGCTGGACCAGTTACGGGCCGCGCGATCGACCGTCGAGCGGCTGGTCAACGCCCCGACGGAGAATCCGCTGCTGCTGGCCGACCCGGGGGAGCCCGGTGGTGGCCTGGTCGCCCACCACGCCGGCTTCCACGCGGTGTATCTGCAGAGCGCGATGGACGGACTCAACCTGGCGGTGGCGCAGAGCGGTCAGCTGGTACTAGGCCGCCTCGCCATGCTGATGGAGCCCTCGTTCACCGGGCTGGCGCCGTTCCTGGGCGACGGCACCGCGGCGGCTTCGGGCGCGCTGATCTGCGAATACGTTGCAGCTTCAGCGGTCGGCGGGATCCGGGCCAATGCCCAGCCGGCCGGCCTGCAGAGTGTGACGGTGTCCCGCGGCGTCGAAGAGGACGCCAGCTTCGCGTCGCTGGCGGCCTCACGGGCGCTCGAGGTGGCGCACGACCACCGGCAGCTGATCGCCTGCGAGCTGCTGGCGGCGGTCCGGGCGCTGCGCCTGCAGCCGGCCCGCGCTCCTGTCGGGATGGTCGAGGAGCTGCTGGCCGCGGCGGAGCGGTTGCCCCGCAACGTCGTGGACCGGGACCTCACCGACGATCTCGCCATCGCGGCCGAGTTGATCCCGAGGTTCGCGGACCTGGTGCCGCTGCCGGACGCCGAGCGATTTGCTCCCCCGGGCAGTTGATCAGTTCGGAACGAAGCGTGACTGTGCCCTACACTTGACGGGTTGAGGTGCGCCGCTGCTTGCCTTCTGAGCGGGCGGTGGTTCCCCAACACCATCACCGAAGTGCGCGCAGTGCAGAGGGGCGTGGCTCAATTGGTAGAGCAGCGGTCTCCAAAACCGCAGGTTGCAGGTTCAAGTCCTGTCGCCCCTGCAGTGAACGAACACCCGGGTGCCGGGCGAGGCGATCAGCGTCCAGGACACCAGCAGAGATCGACCAGAGCAGAAGACGAGGGTTCCCAGTGAGCGACGAGACCGAGGCGGGGCGCGCAGTGCCCGGCACGCCCGACGACGCTGCCGGCGAGTCCCCGCGGGTGCAGCCGGCAGCGACCGATGGTGACACCCACAGCAGTGTCAGCGGCGTCAGCATGGTCAAGGTCGACGACGTGGTGGACGACGATGGTGCGGCCGACGCGCCGGAGGCGTCCGTCCGGGAGTCCGCCCTGGTCGGTGCCTCCGCGGGTTCGGCGAGAGCTGCCGCTCGCCGGTCCGGTGTCCGGGCCGGCAGCTCGCCGGTCAAGGGCACCGCCACCACCGCTCGCGACGTCAGCCGTGAGAAGCGGTTGTCGTTGCTGGCCCGATTGCGCCGCTTCCTCCGGGAAGTGGTGGCCGAGCTTCGCAAGGTGATCTGGCCGGCCCGCAATCAGATGGTGACCTACACCATCGTGGTGATCGTGTTCGTGGTGATCATGGTCGCGCTCACGGCATTGCTGGACGTGTTGTTCGCCAAGGGCGTGCTGTCGGTCTTCGGCTGACGCCGTCCGTCGCCGGGTCAGCGGCCGGCCGGCGAATTTTCACCGCGTGGCGAGCGTTCCACCGGATGAAGGACCTGCGGGCATGAAGCGGGTCCGGTTTGCTCGAAGACAGCCGGAACACCGGCGTCGAGAACAATGGTGTGCAGTCCACGAACGGCCTGCAGTGCAGTGAACACAGAAGATGAGGAAGTGACCAGTACCGTGCCCAGCCCTGTCGATTCCACCGGCGACGTCCAGTCCGCCGAGGACTTGCTGACCGACGAGAACATCGGCGACGCCGAACTCGTCGCCGCCGGCGATGAGGGCGAGACGTCCACCGATGCCGCCGACGCCGTCGCCGACCCCGGTGCGCCCGATACGAGAGACGACGAGGTCGCGTCCGCCGCCGAAGGCGACCTACCGGCGGACGCCGTCCCCGACATCGACGCCGAACCGGTCGACGCGATCGCCGAGCTGAAGGCGTCCCTGCGCCGGGCTGACGGGGACTGGTACGTGGTGCACTCCTACGCCGGGTACGAGAACAAGGTGAAGACCAACCTCGAGACGCGCATCAAGTCGCTGGACATGGAGGAGTACATCTTCCAGATCGAGGTCCCCACCGAAGAGGTCACCGAGATCAAGAACGGCCAGCGCAAGCAGGTGCAGCGCAAGGTGTTCCCGGGCTACATCCTGGTCCGGATGGATCTGACCGACGCTTCCTGGAGCGCGGTGCGCAACACCCCCGGCGTCACCAACTTCGTCGGCGCCACCGCGCAGCGACCGTCGCCACTGTCCCTGGACGACGTCGTGAAGATCCTCGTCCCGGTGGCGCCCAAGAAGGCTGCATCCGGTGCCGAAGGCGGTAGCGGTTCGGGTGTCTCGGTGCGGACGGAAGTCGACTTCTCCGTCGGCGAGTCGGTCACCGTCATGGACGGCCCGTTCGCCACCCTCCCCGCGACCATCAACGAGGTCAACGCCGACGGCCAGAAGCTCAAGGTTCTGGTGTCCATCTTCGGCCGCGAGACCCCGGTCGAGTTGTCGTTCTCCCAGGTCGCCAAGATCTGACCCAGCTTTCCATCGGCGCCCGGTCCCAGCCCGGTCGCCGGCGGAAGATCCCGCACCACACACCCAGCAGAAACAGGAAGAGAAATGCCTCCGAAGAAGAAGAAACTCGCAGCGGTCATCAAGCTGCAGATCAAGGCCGGCCTGGCCAACCCGGCGCCGCCGGTTGGCCCCGCGCTCGGCCAGCACGGTGTCAACATCATGGAGTTCTGCAAGGCCTACAACGCCGCGACCGAGTCGCAGCGCGGGGACGTCGTCCCGGTCGAGATCTCCGTGTACGAGGACCGCTCGTTCGAGTTCAAGCTCAAGACCCCGCCCGCCGCCCGGCTGCTGCTCAAGGCTGCCGGTGTCGAGAAGGGCTCGGGCACCCCGCACACCACCAAGGTCGCCAGCATCAGCGCGGCCCAGGTCCGCGAGATCGCGACGCTCAAGCAGGTCGACCTCAACGCCAACGACATCGACGCCGCCGCGAAGATCATCTCGGGTACCGCGCGTTCGATGGGTATCACCATCACCGCCTGATCACTGCTCCTCGCACGTCAAGGCACGCTGTATCCACCGCACCACCCCTCGGAACGCGTGGGAGGGCCGAGCGCCGGCCCGTTCACCACGACCTCC
>CAXSEW010000095.1:0-10213 GCA_964236185.1 uncultured Nakamurella sp.
CACCCAATTCATCGGATACCTCAACAACAACGTCGACACCTACACGATCGGGCTGACGCTGGGGCCGGGTCCGCTGGGCGTCTACAACCGGGGATTCCAGCTGCTCATGAGACCGCTGGGACAGATGCGGGCACCGACCACCACGGTGGCGCTGCCGGTCCTGGCGCGCCTGCAGGACGATCCGCAGCGGGCGGGCCAGTACATCGTCCGCGGGCAACTGGTGCTCGGCTACGCCGTGCTGGGCATGCTCGCCTTCGCGGCCGGCGCTTCCACCCCGCTGGTCGACCTGTTCCTCGGGCCGCGCTGGCACGAGGTCGCCCCGGTGTTCGGGCTGCTGGCCATCGCCGGAGCGTTCGAGACCCTCGCGTACGTGGGGAACTGGGTCTACCTGTCCCGCGGGTTGACCGGGAAGCTCTTCTGGTACTCGCTGATCAGCCTCGGCATCAAGATCGTCTGCGTGCTGGTCGGCAGTCACTGGGGCATCGTCGGGGTGGCCGCGGGGTACGCCGTGGCTCCCGGCATCGCCTGGCCGATCTCGCTGTGGTGGCTGTCGCGGCTCACCCCTATCCCTGTCCGCGCGCTGACCCACGGCGCGCTGCGCATCACGGCCTGCGCAACCGTCGCGGGCCTGCTGGCCCTGGAAATGGTGTCGCTGGTGCGCGGAACGCCCGACATCGTGCAATTGCTGTGCGCGGGCGTCCTCGTACTGGTCGTCTACGCGGTCGCCGCCCTGGTGCTGCCGCCGATCCGGTCGGACCTGCGGCAGGTCATCGCCGTCGTGCGGAAGGTGCGTCAGAAGTGAGCGAGCGAGATCGCGGTCGAAGTACGGTGGAAGGCACCCCGCTGCGTCACGCGGTCACCCGGGTGGTGGACGGGGACAACTGCAGTGGCTGCGGAGCTTGTACCGCACTGTCCGCGACCATTGCCATGGAGACCGATGCAGCCGGCTTCCGCCGGCCGGCGATCGCGGGCATCGCCGGGAACGCCGCCCAGGCGAAGCAGTTCCGCACCGTGTGCCCCGGAGTCCGGGTGACCGCCCCGCCGCGGTCCGGTCGCCAGGTTCACCCGACCATGGGGCCCTTCGTCTCGGCGTGGACGGCGTGGGCCGGCGATCCGGAGCTCCGCTTCGCCGGCAGCAGCGGGGGAGTGCTCAGTGCCCTGTCGGCGTGGCTGCTGGATACCGGCCAGGCATCAGCGGTCGTCGGAGCCACGATGGACCGCTCGAGCCCGAGTCGCACCGTGCCGATCGAGCTGAAGACCAGGGCCGAGGTGCTGGCGGCAGCGGGATCCAGGTACGCGCCGGTCAGCAATGCCGAGGTTCCGCTGACCGATCCTCGGATCGCCTTCGTCGGCAAGCCGTGCGAGGTGGATGCCGTTCTAAGGCTGGTCGACCAGCGGTTGGCCGGCTCCGCTCCGCTGCTGCTGTCGTTCTTCTGCGCAGGTGTGCCCTCGCAGCGTGCGACCGACGAGCTGATCGACATGGCCGGGATGACGGCAGGCACGGTGGCCGCTGTCCGCTACCGGGGGAACGGTTGGCCGGGTGCCTTCGTGGTCACCGATTCCTCCGGCACCAGCGCGGCGCGGTCGTACGAGGAGTCCTGGGGCCGGCACCTCGGCCCGCAGGTGCAGGCACGCTGCAAGATCTGCCCGGACGGCACGGGCGGGCATGCCGATATCGCCGTCGGCGACTACTGGCAGAGCGATGCGGCGGGTTTTCCGCTGTTCGCCGATGCCGACGGCACCTCTGTCGCGATCGCCCGGACGGAACGCGGTCACCAGGCGCTGACGGCCGCCCGGAAGGCCGGTGTGGTGGTCCTCGAGCCCGTCGACCTGGACTCTGTTGCGGCAGTACAACCGTTGCAGGTCAAGCGCATTCGTACGCTGCCGGGTCGCCTGGCGGGTATGGCCCTCGCCCGCCGGCCGGTACCGCGCATGCACGGATACTCGCTGCTGGCCAACCTGTTCCGGCACGCTCGCAGCAATTTCTCCGCAGCGCGCGGCGCGTTCTACCGGGCGCGGTGGCGCCCGGGAAGCACCGGCTGACCGGTCGCCGCTACCGACTGGCCAGGTGCCGCTGCCGGCTGACCGGTCGCCGCCGCCGGCTGGAGAGCGCGGGCCCGTGGCGCAGCGTTGGCGGCGAGCGTGGCGCTGAACGGGTCGGGCGCCTCGAACAGGTATTTCACCGGCCCGCGGGCGGCCAGATAGGACAGGCCCAATCCGAGTAGGACGGCCACCACGAAATCAGCCGGAGCCGTCACGACCAACGGCGCATGCCACCAGGTTCTGGTGATGAAGATGACGCCGATGATGATCGGGAAATGCGTGGTGTAAAAAATGATCGAATTACGTCCGACGTACCGAACGAGCCTGGTCCACGATTGATGCTGGCAGGCCATGGCGAACCGGGCTAACCCCACTGTGCCGGCCACGCTGAAGACCGCGAACATGCCTTCGTAGCGGTACGGGCCGTTGATGGCGCTGATCAACGCGAACGCGATGGCCGGTGGTACCACGAAGAACGTGAGTCTGCTCCTGACCAAGCGCTCGAATGCGTCCCGGTGGTTCTGGATGAAGGAACCGAGGAAGAAGAAGCCGGCCAGGAACAGGAAACGTTTCTGCACGGGTACGGAGAGCGGAATGGTGCCCAACCACGCCGCGACGACGATGATCAGCGGATGAACCCGGCGCAGGAGCGGGGCGAGGGCGTAGAACACGCCGATGTAGAACAGATACCAGAGATAACCCGTCGCAATCCACGCCTTCGGGTTGTACAGGGGCCAGGGTAGGCCGTAGTCCACGGAGTGCACCACGGTCCACAAGATGTAGGGGTAGGCGATCATCTTGATCTTGCCCCAGTAGTACACCGGCAGCGGCTTGCGCAGTGACCCGGCGAGCAGCATCCCGGACAGCAGCATCAGCGTCGGCATCCGGAACGGTAGGAACACCTCGTTGAAGACGACCAGCCACCGGGGCAGGACCTCGCCGTACAGGGCGACGATGGCAGTGGAGTGGAAGAGGATCAGCAGGAACATCGCTGTACCGCGGAGGACGTCCATCCACGCGTACCGCACCTTCGTCACCGCCGAGGGCTGCGACGGCTCAGGTACGGCCATGTCACTCCTGATCTGGTGCGGGCACTCGCGGCGTCGATGTGCGAGTCGGCCGCGGCGTTCGACCCGACCTGTCCGGGACCTGCCCCGCCGGCTCCTGGTACCGCATCCTAACGTCGCTGGTCGCTCGCTTCCGGCGGTTTCGACCAGGCCGCTGTGTGCTACCGATAAACGGCCGCTCGCGACCGAAGAACGGCCGATAGCACTCCGGAACACCCGTATCGTCGGCCGGTACCGTGTTACTCTGCGTGGTCAGATGTGTGACCGATTCGCGGTATTTGCGTGCCTGCAACACCGCAGCGGCCTGTGGTTCTTCGGTGGTTCTTCGGTGGCGGGCGGGGGGTGTGTGGTCGGTGTCCGTCTTCGCGTTGGCCGAGATGGTCGTCGGACTGGCCCTGGCGATCGCCCTGGTGTGGGCGATCCGGACGCGGCCGCGCTCGGGGGTGCTGTTGTGGATCCTGACGGCGGCTTTCGTGCCCTTCTGGATCGGCGCCACCTTCGTGTACTACTTCATGCCGACCACCCTCATCGGCCTCGTCGTGCTGGTCGCCGCGTACCCGGCGCAGCGGCGCCGCTTCAACGCTTTCGACCTGCTGGTGGCGTTCTTCTTCCTGTCCTGCCTGGCTCCGGTGTTCACCGGCGGACTGACCATCAGCACCATCATCAACGCGCTCGCGCAGTGGGCGGTGGCCTACCTCGTCGGACGTCACGTCGCTGCGGGCGACATCGGGTGGGTCTATTCCTGTTTTGCCGTCGTCTTCACGGTGGTCGCGCTGCTGGCCATCCTGGAATTCTTCTTCCACTGGAACCCCTTCAGCAATCTGGGGCCGGACACTCCCCTTCACCTCAAGTGGAAGCCGCGCCAGGGTCGTGGCGATCTGGTCAGATCCGAAGGGGCCTTCGGGCATTCGATCGCCTTGGGCTGCTGCCTGGCGATGTCGGTTCCGTTGCTGTTGACCAGCAATTTCCGACCGCTGGTGAAACTGAGCATGTTGGC
This sequence comes from uncultured Nakamurella sp., assembly GCA_964236185.1. Lineage (GTDB taxonomy): Bacteria > Actinomycetota > Actinomycetes > Mycobacteriales > Nakamurellaceae > Nakamurella. The sequence continues at coordinate 4,108 of CAXSEW010000095.1, forward strand.
TGTCGTCCTCGGCGGTGTGGCGACGACGATCAGTCGCATCTCGATGGCAGGAGCCGCCGTCAGCGTCCTGCTGGTGGTGCTCTTCGTACCGATCGGGGTCTCCGCACGTGTCCGGGCCACCATCGTCGGCGTCTTCGCGATCACGGTGGTGGCTCTGTACCCGTTCCTGAATTCGGTCTTCAACGCCGCCGGGCAGGAAGCGTCGAACAGCGCCGCCTACCGGGGCAATCTCACCGCGTTGATCCCGCACATCTCTGTTCTGGGCATTTCACCGATCGCGTCGACGGATGCGCTGGGCGATCTCAGCTTCGGCCGATTCCAGTCCATCGACAGCCAGATCCTGTTCACCGGTCTGACCTACGGCTGGTTTGCGGTGATCTATGGGCTGATGCCGCTGCTCGGTGCCGGTATCGCCGTCCTCCTGCGCCGGGCCACACCGGCCACCGTAGCGGTCGTGGCCCAGATTCCGGCGCTCGCCACCGTTGCGCTCATCACCCAGTACTCGATGGTGTTCTGGTTCATGGCCGGCCTGGCGGTGGCCGGCCAGGTGTCGATCACGGCACCGTCCAGGCTGACCGCTGCCAGCCCGCGGGACCCGGTTCCGCCCAGGTCGGGAGTGCCCCGCGGTGAGACGCCCATGGTGCCGGCGCTGGCAAACAGCATTGTCACGACGGAGAACCATCTAGGCTGATCAGCACTGAATTGGGTGGTGCGTCAGTCCATCGGCGCAGCCGCGGCATCGGCGCAGCGGCACAAATTCACTGGAGAATTGGGGGGCGGTCGGCATGCAGGGTTTGGAATTCTTGGCGGCATTGCGGAAGCGATGGCCGTACATCGTTGTACCGATCGTGCTCGGCCTGGTGGCTGCCATCGGCCTGACCGCTTCGACGACACCGGTGTACCAGGCGACTTCCTCCGTCTATTTCTCGCTGCCGACTTTCAGCAACTCTGCGAACGACTTGTTCCAGGGGTCGAACTACACGCAGAACCAACTCGCCTCCTATGCCACCCTGGTCACCAAACCGATCGTGCTGGACCCGGTGATCAAGCAACTGGGGCTCAAGCGAACCGCTGCCAATCTGGCCGGGTCCGTCGACACGGTCGCCTCCAGCGACACGGTGCTGCTCGACATCAGCGTCTCGGACCCGTCCGCGGCCCAGTCGGCGCAGATCTCCAACGCGATCGCCACCCAGCTCGGTGTCACCGTCCGCGCGCTCGCGCCGAAGAGCACGACCGGGCAGCTCGCCGTCGATGCGTTCACGGTGGCCCAGGCCGTTCCGCCCAGCAAGCCGATCAAGCCGAACCGAACCAAGAATTGGGCCGCCGGCGGGCTGGGCGGTCTGCTCCTCGGCCTGGTCCTGGCGATCGGGCGGGAGAAGCTGGATACCCGCGTGCGCGTGGCCAAGGACCTGCCACCGGGTGTGTCCGCGTTGACGTCCATCGGCTTCGACAAGACGGCGAAGAAGTTTCCCGTCGTCGATGAAGGCCACCGACGGCGCGCAGAGCCCTTCCGCCAACTGCGGACCAGCCTCCAGTTCGTCGACGTCGACCGACCCGTCAAGGTGGTGGTGGTCACCTCGTCGGTTCCGGGTGAAGGCAAGTCCAGCACCGCGGCGAACCTGGCGATCGTCTTTGCCGAAGCCGGCCAGCGGGTCCTGCTGATCGAGGCCGATATGCGCCGGCCGAGGGTGTCGAACTACCTCGGTCTGGACCGAACGGTCGGGTTGACCGATGTGCTTGCCGGGCACGCGAAGTTGGACGATGTGCTGCAGACGTGGGGATCGGGCCAGCTGGCGGTGTTGCCGAGCGGCTCGATACCGCCGAATCCGTCCGAACTGCTGGGCAGCCAGAGCATGGCCGACCTGATGGCCCGGATGCGGATCGACTACGACTTCGTCATCCTCGATACTCCGCCACTGCTGCCGGTGACGGACGCGGCGGTGGCCTCGGCGCACGCGGACGGGGTCGTGGTCGTCGCCCGCTACGGGAAGGTGACTCGGGACTACCTCGCCGAGACCGTCAAGCTGCTGCGTGCCGTCGACGCCCGACTGCTCGGCGCAGTGATCAACATGGCCCCGGTCAAGGGCGCCGACGCCGCCCGGTACGACGGGTACGGGTACTACGAAGACGCTCCGTCCAAGAAGTCACGCCGATCAGGCGGGAGCGACGCCGGGGCCGATCCGGCAGCGCCGAGTGTGATCCCGATACCGGCGAAACCGCTCGTGCCGGCGGCCGTCCGACCGGTTCGTTCGGCAGGCATGCGGAGATCGACCGCGGTGACGGCAGTCGGTGATGCAGTGATCCGCGGTGATGCAGTGGCCCGCGGTGACGCCCTGATCAGCGGTGATGCCATGGTCGACGACGATGCCGACGCTACCGGTGCCGCCCGGGTGCGGCGGTTGAACGGGCGGTCGAAATCTGACAGCGGGGCGTCGATCGTCGAGTGACTCGACCTGATACCCCGTCAACCGCTGGGTGTCAGCGGCGCCATCACGCTGTCGATGCTCTGCTGGATGGTGTCGGCGCAGCGCCGGAAGGCTCGCATACCCGCGCCCATTGGGTCGTGGAGCTCTTCTGTTCTGGGATCGACCAGGCCTTGATGCCCCCGGCGTGACCGCGCCTGCTCGAGCAACCACCGCCCGGCGCCGGCCGGCGTTAGTTCTGGCGGCGATGCCCGGACGTCCGCGCACAGGCGGCCGAATTGCTTGATGGTGAACGTGTGGGCCGCTGCTGTCGGCAGCAGACGGATCACGGCAGATCGATGATCAGCGCCGGCCGTCAGTACCAGATCGGCTTCGGCGATCAGATCGGGTGCAAGCGCCGTGCGGACGAACGGACCGGGCCTGATGTGCCGGTCGTTCAGGGCATGTTCTGCCTGGGGATGCATGTCCGACCCTTCCCGCACCGCGGTGCCGGCGGAGTGCACCTTCCACTGGTCGGCGGTGGCCGGCCACGTCGACCGCACCTGGTGATCGAGGAGGTACTGGGCCATCGGCGAGCGGCACAGATTGGCCGTGCAGACGAACAGCACGCGGAAGCTGCCCTCGACGTGGGTGACCGGCATCCGGGAAACCTATCGGCTCCGGCAGAAAACAGCACAGCGCCCGGGTGGTCACCCGGGCGCGGCACCGACGTTCTCAGCTCTCACCCTCCGGTCCGTCCGATCAGGACACGGTGATCGAGCGGCAGGTCAGCTTCTGCGCGACGCTGACTGGGCTGGCCGGCGACAGGGTGACGCACATCGTGGTGACGCCCCGGCCCATGGTCGGGACGGCGAAGCTGAACCCGTGAGCGGGCCCGGCGCTGGGATGGGCGCGGGCCACATCCGGGCGACTGATGGTGGCCAGCAGGAAGATGGTGCGTTTGCCGCTCGGGCTGGTCAGCACGACGGTGGCCTTCAGCGGCGTGGTGGCGGCTGCCGGGTCGTATCCCCAGCCGCTCCCGGTCAGCTGCGTTCCACTCCGGCGAAACGACTCGGCGTTGCCGACCAGCGTGCCCAGCCGAGCAATCGTGCAGCCGAGCGCGAGGTTGGCGCCGGTGCCCTGGTTCAGCACGGTGGCACAGATGCTGTGGGTGCCGTAGCCCACCAGCGGCACGGTCGCGGCGAAGAGTCCACCCGTGACGGTGCCGGCGGTGGTGACGACCTTGGTGCCGACCGTGTCGGTGAACTTCACCTGGAGCGCCCTGGTCGCGTCGCGGTCGGCCGCCCTGCCGCGTAGCTGCACCGACGCACCGGACTGGACCGCGGAGGTGAGGGCACCGGTCGGGTTGGCTGCGGCGGACGGGTTGACGATCTGGGCGGCGATGGCGGTGTCGGTGAAGGTCAACGTCGCAACGCTCGTCCCGTCAGCCGCGGCGGCGGTCCGGATACCGACGAACTTGTAGCTCTTGTTGGTCATGTTCTTCAGTGCCACCGGGTAGCCCGTGTACAGGGAGAACACGTCGGCGACCTTGACGGACTGCGGGTACCACTTGGCGACGGACTGGGCGAAAGCTCCCCTGGTCGGGGCGGCGGACAGGGTCTGCGCGGCAACGTTGGGGTTGGCAACAACCCTGCCGTAGCGGCCGAGCGCGACGACGCCGGTGGACCAGGTGGCGGATACGTTGTCCAGGCCGATTACCTCGCGCAACGCGACGGCGCCGGCGGCCGCGCGCTTGGCGTTGATCAACTTGAGCAGTGCGGAATCGAACCCGCTCAGCCGGCTGGCGGTCGTCGCCGCGGGAGCGGCGGGCAGTGACAGCGCCACCGACGGAACGGCAGCGGCCTGGGCAGTTGTGCCGGCGGCGAAGGACGAGGTGATGCCGAGCGTTCCCAGGGTGAGCGTGACCGTGGCGAGCACGGCGGCATTGCGGGCCAATCGAGCGATGCGCCCGGCTACCTGCTGCGGCCGCCCGCTGATCTCGTCATGTTCGAATGATTGACTCATTTGAATCGTCTCCCGGGCGCAATTGTGGTGGGAAGGGTATGGACTTTGTTTCCGGGCAGGCGATATCGCAATTTCTCATGCAACTGTTCGACGGAAGGCCGTGTCGACCTTCACCGTTCCCGACCGCTTCAGCAGCAGCTGCTCTGTTAACACCAGACTGTAGTTGTTGGTGTACGCATAGTCACTGTGACGAAGAGTGAACTTCAGCTACTGGGTGCGATTCCGCGGCGTGAACAATCCAGCCGCGTCGAGCCCTCACGGTCGCGCGAACGGGCGGAAATCCACCTGCAAGCGGCTGGACCGTCGACGCTGCGTGCACACACCGTGAGAGATCTATACAGAAAGTGATCATCGACGGCTCTGCCGTTGGCTGTGCCCCGGTGACGGGGCGCAACGGACAGGCGGCGAAGAGCCTGCTGGAGTCTGCAGTCCGGCAAGGCAGGTGCCGAGATGACGGCCGCGTTACCCATTGTCATGAACGCGTCATGAACGCGTTCTCTATCGGGTGACTCACACACCGGTTGCTGCCGGTTTCTGGGCCGGACCGACGACATCAGTTACCATTGACGACATCCGATGGATCCGTCAGTTGTCGGGGCTGACTGAGCGAGGGGCGTAGCTGCCTTCTTCGGCACAGCATCCGACACAAGGGGATCTTCAGTGGCAGTCCGTATCGGCTACGCGCCAGGCGCGTACGACCTCTTTCACATCGGGCACCTCAATATCCTCCGCCAGGCCAAGTCCCGCTGTGATTACCTGGTCGCCGGCGTGGTGTCGGACGAGATGTGCGAGTTGACCAAGGGTCGTCGGCCGATCGTTCCGCTGGCGGAACGCTTGGAGATCGTCGGTCACATCAGCCTCGTCGACGAGGTCTACGCAGAGCGCACGCCGGAGAAGCTGGATGCCTGGCACGACGTGCACTTCACCCACATCTTCAAGGGCGACGACTGGCAGCACACCCCGAAGGGCGACAAGCTCGAGCGCGACTTCTCCGCTGTCGGCGTCGAGGTCGTCTACTTCCCTTACACGGTGCACACCTCGAGCACCGTCCTGCGGCTCGCTCTGGACGCCATTCTCGAACCGCCGACGTCACCGGTTCACTCGCACGCTTTCACTGATCGATCACGCGTCATCACGGTCGGTGGAGCGCACGACGGGGGCGCAGCATGACGTTGAGCCTTCCTCGGCTGCTCGGCAAACCCGCGGCACGACCCGTCCAGCAGGTGACCCCACCTAGCGCCATCCCGCTACCGGCTCCGTCCTCGGTGGCGTCGCCCGCTCGGTCGCTGTCGGGGGCCGGTTCGCCCGCCGAACCGCCGCCATCGCCGGCACCGGCGGTAGCGCACAGCAAACCCTGGGCTGCGCGGTATGCCTGGCGGTTGCTCCTCGGTGACGTGATCGGCGTTGCCTGGGCCGCATTCGGCGCCCACCTGGTGCACATGGGGGCAGTCACCACCCGGTTGTCCCGGGATCCGGATTCGTTGCCGTTCATCGCGCTGACGGTGATCCTCGCGATCGCCTGGATGTGCGCTCTGCACTGGAGTGGCACCCGTGATGCGGAAGTGGTGGGCCACGGCCCCGAGGAATACAAGCGGGTGGTTCAGACGTCGGTGGGCCTGTTCGGCCTGGTGGCGATCTCCTCCTATGTCTTCGACCTCCACCTGCCGCGGGCCTATGTG
>CAXSEW010000096.1:0-10190 GCA_964236185.1 uncultured Nakamurella sp.
TTCGCGCTGCAGGGCGACCAGATCACCGGCCAACCCTTGGATGTCGCTCGCATCGCGCTACCGTTGATCATCTACTTCATCGTCACCTTCGGTGTGGCATTCGGTCTCGGCCGCAGCCTCCAACTCGGCTACGCCAAGACCACCACGCTGGCATTCACCGCCGCCGGCAACAACTTCGAACTGGCCATCGCCGTGGCCATCGGAACGTTCGGCATCACCTCCGGGCAGGCGCTCGCCGGTGTGGTCGGACCGCTCATCGAGGTGCCCGCGCTGGTGGCGCTGGTCTATGTCGCGTTGTGGCTGCGCCGCAGACTCTTCCCCGCTGCCGACCGCACCGGCGGTACGACTGCCGCTACCGCACGAAGGAGCTCCTGACCATGCCCGACAAGCCCAGCGTGCTGTTCGTCTGCGTCAAGAACGGCGGTAAATCGCAGATGGCCGCGGGCCTGCTGCGCCAGGCCGTCGGGGACGCGGTGACGGTGGAATCTGCCGGTACCCAACCCGGCGACAAGGTCAACGGCCTGTCAGCGCAGTCGCTGCTCGAAGTGGACGTCGACATTCGTGATCAACGACCTCGGCAACTGACCGACGACATGATCCGGGGCGTCGACCGGGTCGTCGTCCTCGGCCTGGACGCTCATGTCGAGCCGGTGGACGGCACACCGGTCGAGGTGTGGGACACCGACGAACCGTCCACCCGCGGCATCGACGGCATCGAACGGATGCGTCTGGTCCGCGACGACATCAATGCACGCGTCCAGCTGCTGACCGCCCAACTACTTCCGCCGGCAGCGACGCCGTGACCGCGCCGCTAGGCCGCCCACGGGGGGCTGATACGGGTGCCGTCGGCGGTCACCGCTTCCAGGCCGGGAGTCGTCGTGACCCAGGCCGAAGCGCCCTCAGGGCCGGCGTCGACCCGCAGCTCGCTGCCGGGCGGCACCAGCAGGGCGTCGCCGCGGCGCAGCTCTGAGTAGGTGCCGTCCAGGGTGACCTGTAGCTCGCCGTCCAGGACCAGCAGAACCTCCTCGCGGCTGGGGCGGTGCGCGACGCCGCGCAGATCAGCGGGAACTGTGAGCTGCCAGGCGCACAGCTGGCTGCTGCCCCTGGACGGGCTGACGTAGGCCAGAAAACTGCTGCCGTGGGTCTTGAAGGGCACGGCATCGGTCGAGCGGACAACAGCCACAGGAAACTCCTCTATTGGTCAGGTTAGTTGACCATATCGTCAGGCAACCTGTCTTGTATGTCAAGATGAAAGCATGCCTGTCGATCGCTGGAGCGCCGCCACGGCAGTGCTCCGACTGGCCGCTCAGCTCGTCGACGGCATTCAGCACGGAGTGGCCCAGGCCGGCTTCGACGACGTGCGTCCGGTGCACGGATTCGCGTTCGCCCGACTGAGCGCTGCGCCGGCGACGACCGCACAGCTCGCCGAGCACCTGGGCATCACCAAGCAGGCGACCAGCGAACTCGTGCAGCACCTGGTCGACCGCGGCTACCTCACCCGGGTGCCGGACCCCAGCGACGGCCGCGCGCGCCTCCTCGTGCTCACCGACCGCGGCCTCGCCTGCACCCGCGCCGCCGAAGGTGCTGCCGGGCGCACGGTCGACGGCTGGGAGCGACGCCTCACGCCCGCCCAGGCCGCCGCTTTTCGAGCTGGGCTGGCGGCCGCCGGCGAGCCCGGACCCCTTCGACCGGCCTGGTGACGACGGCAGCCGGCCCGCCAGCCGCTGACGGCCGTGTGGCAGCGTAGGCGCTGTGGCAGCGTAGGCGCTGTGCGTGTGATCAGCCTGAACGCCTGGTGCGGCGGCATGCTCGAACCTCTGATGGAGTGGCTGCCCAGGTGCGGCGCCGACGTGCTGTGCGTGCAGGAGGTGACCTGGACCCCGGGGCACGATGGCTGGGTCACCTATACAGACCCCGATCGCACCTCATGGCAGCGGTCCAGCCTGTTCGACGATCTGCGCCGGGCGCTACCGCACCACCAGGCTCAGTTCTATACCTGCGACACCGGCCCCGCCCGGTGCCAGGATGGCGTCGAGCGCCGCCAGCACTTCGGCATCGCCACGCTGGTGGCTCCGCACCTGGCGCTCGTCGGCGGCGAGGCGACCTTCGTGCACGGCAACTTCGCTCACCACGACCTCTGGCCGGCCGAGAACCGCGGCCGCGTCGCACACGCATTCCGCGTCGACGACGGCGACGGCCTTTGCGCGACTGTCGCCCACTTCCACGGAGTACGGATGGCCTCGGGAAAGGCCGACACCCCGGCGCGGCGGGCCCAGGCGGAACGAGTGGCTGCGCTGGTCCGCCGCGTGCGCAACGCGGACGACGTGGTGGTCGTCGCCGGTGACATGAACGTTCTGCCGAACTCCGAGACGTTGGAGGTCCTCACCGATCTCGGGCTGACCGACCTGGTCGGAGTGACCGACACCCGCACCTCTGTCTACCCCAAGCCCGGACGTCACGCGGACTACCTCCTCGTCTCCGATCGACGAGCAGTGACGTCCTTCGTGGTGCTGACTGCGCCGGAAGTATCCGACCATCGACCCCTCGTCCTCGACCTGCACGCTGTCTCCGACGGTCGGCCGAGCGCCGTGGCACACCACCCGCGACGTTGAAAACCGCCTCAGCTCACCCGTCAGCCCGGGTACTCGCCGCGCTTGCGGAGCTGGTAGCGACGCTCGGCGTAGACGAGGTCGTCCACCCAGAGCCGCCGGGCCGTCTTGCGCATCATCGGCCGCAGCAGCGGCGCGACGGCGGTGGCCAGCTTGAACCCGCCTCGCGGGGAGTAGGCGATGGTGGCCTCGGTGATGGTGGTCAATGGTTGGCCCTTGTCGTCGACACCCGTTGGTGTGGCATGGGTTTCGACAACGCTGCCGGCGCCCTCGCCGTCCACGATCAACATCACGATGGACCGGGCGTCGGGGCAGAAGAACTCGGCCCGAACCGGCACGCCCCAGGTCCGGCTGAGCCGGAAGGTGACGTCCACCGCCAGTACCCGCTCGTTGCTCGCCGCCTCGTCGACCACCAGGTGGGAGAACGAGTAGGGGTGGAACCAGGCACCGTGCCAGGGGTCCAACCGATTCGCGATGACGTCCTCGGGTTCGCAGATTCCCTCGACCTCCATCACCGCGGCGAGCGAGCCGACCAGCGGCGGGCGCGGCGGCAAAGACGGCGCCGGAGTAGGGGTCTCGCCGTCGACGGGCAGTCCGACCCAGATCAGCACGCCGTCGTCATGGGCCCGGTAGGGGCTCCAGGTGCGGTCGCCGCCGGGGGCGATCGGATAGCCGTGCCACCGGCAGAGCAGCGTGCCGTCCACCACGGCGCAGTTGGTGAGCAGCGCCCCGAGGTGCGGGCACGCGCCCGGCCCGGCGACCAGGGTGCCGCTCTTGTCCCGCCAGAAGACGATCTCCTTACCGGCGATGGTGCGGGTGATCGAGGTGGTGGCGGGCACGTTAGTGCTGGCGCCGGCGACGAACCAGCCGCCCGAATTCTGCTCCTGCGCCAGGGCCAGCGATGTGGCGATCCGGCCGGGCTTGGCCTGCCGCCAGGTCGGCGTCATCTTGCCTTCGGTGGGCTGCGGGATACGCGAGATCGGGACGCGCGTTTCGACCTCACTGCGAACCCGTTGCAGCCCAGTGATTCGCGTCGGTGCAGTGGTGCGGGGGACTTCAAGAGACATGGGTGGACACCCGTTTCGTTCGTCGGATCGGTGATGGACCGGTGATGAGAATTCGTCCCGCGGTGGCGGCCTTGCGCCAGGTCGGAACCCGCAGTCGGCTGCTGAAGACGTCGTAGTCGGCGTCCTCGATCAACTCCAGGATGCGTGAGTACAGCACCCGGGCGGCGCCCACGCAGCGCGCCGAACGTGGTGGCAGCAGCGGGATCCCGGTGTCGGCCACCCGGTACAGCTCGCGGTTGCGGGCGAGTTGGAAAGCCATCAAGGCGCGCCACTGCGGGGTGACGGTGCGCTCCGACAGGTCGACACCGAACCGACGCAGGTCCGCCTGCGGCAGGTAGACCCGGCCCCGGTCCAGGTCCTCGTCGATGTCCCGCAGGAAGTTGGTCAACTGGAAGGCGAAACCCAGTGCCCGCGCAGGTTCTCGCGCCGCCGGCGACAACGGCTGCAGCACCGGCAGCATCATCTCGCCGATGACTGCGGCCGACCCCTCCATGTAGCCGCAGAGGTCCTCCCAGGTGTCGTAGGAGGTGGTCGTCAGATCCATTGCCATGGCGCCGAAGAAGCGGTCGAAGCACTCGGGGTCGATACCGACGGTCAGCACGGTGTCCGCCACCGCCGCCATCACCGGGTCGGAGCTGCCGCGCTGCGCCAGTGCCGTGCGGAAGCCGTCGGCGAAGGCCTGCAGCCTCTGTGTCGTCGCGGCTACCGCTGCCGGGCCGGTGGCGCCGTCGTCGTCGACGATGTCGTCCGCCAACCGGCACAGTGCGTAGACGGCATGTACGTGGCGGCGCCGCGATTTCGCCAGGATGGCCGCGCCCCAGGAGTAGGTGGTGCCGTACTCGCGGGTCAGTTCCGCGCAGCGGCGGTAGCCCTCGACCAGCACGGGATCCGACGGCGGCGCGGAGGTCACCGCGAGCGTCCCGGTAGCAGCGCGTCCACCCGCTGGGCGGCCAGCTTTCCCGAGATCAACACCATCGGCACGCCGACCCCTGGCACCGTCCCGGATCCGGCGAAAAACATTCCGGGCACCCGCTTCTCGACGTTGCCGGGGCGGAACGGACCGGTCTGCGCGAAGGTATGGGCGAGCGAGAACGGGGTGCCTGCCTGCATTCCCATGCGCTCCCAGTCCAGCGGCGTGACCAGTTCCTCGCTGACGATGTCCGTCGGATAACCCTGCTCGTCCAGGAAGCGGAGCAGCCGTTCCCGCATGGGCCCGCGCTGGGCCACCCAGTCGATGTCGGCCGACAGGTTGGGGACGGGCTCGAGGACGAACATGGTCGAGCAGCCGGCCGGCGCCGCCGCCGGGTCGTTCACCGACGGGATGGTGACCAGCCGGGACGGGTCCGGCATCAGCGTCTTGCGGTCCAGCAGCGCGTCGAAGGCACCGGCCCATTCCTGCCCGAAGTGGATGTTGTGGTGCCCGACGCCCTCCTTCGGCAGTCCCCTGGCTCCCACGTGCCAGACCACCGCAGAAGGAGAGAAGTTGCCGCGCAACGCTTTCCGGGGCGCCACCAGATCCGGCAGCAAAGTTCGGTAGGCCACCGGCAGATCCAGCGTGCAGACCACCGCGTCGGCCCGGATCTGCTCGCCGCTGGCCAGCGCCACCCCGGCCACCCCACCAGAATCCGACCGGCGGATGATCTCGGTCGCCTCTTCGAGATAGCGGAAGACGGCGCCGGCCTTCTCCGCCGCCGTGGCCAGCGCCCGGGGCACGGCGTGCATCCCGCCGTCGGGATACCAGACCCCCTCGATGCTGTCCATGTAGGTGATGACCGCGTAGAGAGCCAGCGCCGATTCCGGCGACAGACCGGCGTACAACGCCTGGAAGCTGAACAGCCGGTGCAGCCGCGGATCCCGGAACCGTCTGCGGATAGCAGGTCCCAGCTTGCCGAGACCGCCGAGCTGCAGCAGCCTCGCGGCCGCCCTGGGCGCCGACAGCAGACCCAGCGGGGAGTCGAAGTTGCGGTCGATGAAGTGCGGCATCTCCACCAGGTACAACCGGCGGAGCCAGACCACGAAGTCATCGAAGGCGGCGGCGTCCACGCTGCCGCAGGTGTCGCTGATCTCCTGTCGCATCGCTTCGTGGCCGTACCGCACCCGGATGGTGCTGCCGTCGGCGAAGGTGGCCCGGTAGGCAGGGTCGAGCCGCCGCATCGGCAGCACCTCGTCGATCGAGGCATCGACCGCGTTCAGGGCGCCGGCGATCAGGTCGCGCATGGTGAGCACCGACGGCCCCGTGTCGAAGGTGAAACCGTCCTGCTGCAGCAGACCCGAACGGCCGCCCGGGATGTCGGATTTCTCGATCACCGTGACCCGGTGCCCGCGGCCGGTGAGATGGCAGGCGGCGGCCAACCCGGCCAGTCCGGCGCCGATGACGACGACCTCGCTCACTGGTCCCGCCAGGCGATCTGCTGCGCCATCCGGGTCAACTCTGCGACGCCGGCCGGATCCAGCGACGCCTCCTCCAGTGCCGAGAGCGCCACCTCCACGTCCTCGCTGATCATCTGCTCCACTTCCTCGGACACCCCGTCCACGCGTAGCTGGTGTTGCAACAGGCGGAGGTCGTCATCGCCGAACTCCGCAGTTCCGACCCGGCCCAGGGCCAACCGGGCCGTCGGCCCCCGCAGGCGATCGTCTGCCAGCGACAGGATGACGGTGGGCTTGCCGGAGATGAGGTCGTCACCGGACGGCTTGCCGGTGCGGGCCGGATCGCCCCAGACGCCGAGCAGATCGTCCCGCAGCGCGAAGGCCTCGCCCATCGCCTTGCCGTAGTGCGCCAGCGCCGCGGACACGTCGGCGCCGGCCCGGGCGGCGGCCGCGCCGAGTTCCAAGGGTCGCTCGATGGTGTACCGGCCCGACTTCATCCGCGCGACGGTCTTGGCGAAGGTGAGGTCCCGGCGTCCGGCCGCGGTGCCCACCAGGTCGCGACGCTGCCCGGCGACCAGTTCGGCGACGAGCACCCGCCACTGCCCGCGCATGGTGCGGGGCAGGTCGGCCACCAGGTGGCCGGCCTCGGCATGGGCGAGGTCGCCGACGAGGATCGCGATGCTCTCGCCGAAGCGGTCGGCACTGCCGATGCCACCGCGGCTGCGATGCAGATCGCGGGCCTGGACGTGCACCGTTGGCCGCCCGCGCCGGGAGGCCGACTCGTCCATCACGTCGTCGTGGACGAGCGCGAACAGATGCAGCAGCTCCAGCGCCGCGCCGACCTTGACCACATCCCGGTGCCCGGTCTCCCGGGCCCGGCCGCCGGCGCTGAGCCAGCCGAGGTAGCACATCACCGGCCGGAATCGCTTTCCGCCGGTGGCCAGCAGCGCATCGATGAACAGCGGCAGGTCGGAGGCGCCGAGGATGTCCAGCTCGCCGTGCTCGTCATCCGGCAGGTCGGCCCAGAGCTGCGTCAGATCGGCCACCGACTCGGTCAGCAGGGCGTCCACCAGAGCGAGGTGCTCGGCCACTTCCGGCTGGCCAACGCTCGGCAAGGTGCTGGGCGACGACTGCTGGAGCACGTCGGCTCCGCCGGTCCGGCCCCGGCGATCCGGCAGCGCACGCGCCATCGACGTCTGCGGTCTGATCACCGGGCTCCTTCGGGAACGCCGCCGAAGGCCGCCCCGTCGGCGACCAGCTGCGCCATCTGCAACACGGCCCACGGGCTGAAGGCGAACGGTGTCCGGGCCATCGACCGAGCGATATCGGTCCGGTCGACCCACGTCCAGTCCATCACCTCGGCGGGGTTCGGCGAGATGGCCGGACGATCGGAGCCCGCTGCGCTTCCTCCCACGACCGTGCCGACGTAGACCGGGCAGATCTCGTTCTCCCAGATGCCGGTCACGTCCTGGACGCGGTAGGCGAAATCGGGCAACACCTCCCGCAGACCGGTGACCTGCAGGCCGGTCTCCTGGGCAAGCCGTCGGGTCACCGCGTCGGCCATCGATTCACCGGGCATCGGGTGCCCGCAACAGCTGTTGGTCCACACACCTGGCCAGGTCACCTTGGACAATGCCCGCCTGGTCATCAGCAACCGCCCGTCGTCGTCCAACAGGTAGAGCGAGAAGGCAAGGTGGAGCGGGGTTCTGGCGTGGTGAACAGCAGATTTCGGCTGCTCGCCGATGGGATTGCCCTGTTCGTCGACAAGCACCACGCGTTCTTCGACCTCGGTTCTCGACAGCACGCTTCCCACTTTGCCAGAGGAACGGGCCGGACAGGTGCGACCGGCAGACCAGTTGGAGCGTCGCAGCCGCCATTCCCCCGCCGATGTCCGGTTCGCGGGGCACGGGCGCAGGGCGTGGCCGGGCGGCCCCGCCACCTCCGCTGGGCGGCAGTCAGGTCTGCTGACGCCGGATGGGTCACTTCTTGTTGCGGTACATGGCCTGATCCGCGTCCTGCAGGATCTGCGAGGGTTCACCGCCGACGACGGGGATGGGGGTGATGCCGACGCTCGCGGTGACCACGACCGCCACGCCCTTGTTGGTGATGGGCGCCGACACGGCTCGGCTGACCCGCTCCGCCAGTTGGTGAGCGCCCGGCCGGTCGACGTCGTCGGCGATCACCACCAGTTCGTCGCCGCCCAGCCGGCCGACCAGGTCCGCATCGGACACCGCCGCGCGGATGCGTGATCCCAGCATCGCCAGTACCTGGTCACCCACCCGATGCCCGTGCTGGTCGTTGACGAGCTTGAAGTCGTCCAGGTCCAGGAACAGCAGTGCGCCCGGTCGACCGGTGAGTTCCGCGGTGCTGATGGACTCCCTGAGGCGTTCGAAGATCAGCGTCCGGTTCGGCAGGTTGGTCAGCGAGTCGTGACGGGCCTGGTGGTGCAGCTGCTCGAGCTGCAGGCGACGCTGCGAGATGTCCTCGATCTGGGCGACCGCGCACAGCGGCGCCCCATTGGCGGACCGGGCGATGGTGGCGGTGACGGCGACCCACACGGTGGCCCCGTCGCGATGCAGGTATCGCTTCTCCCGCCGGTAGAGCGGTAGGCGGCCGTCGATCAGGTCGGCGGCCTGCTGCTCGTCCTGCACGCGATCGTCGGGATGGGTGACCTCGGCGGGGGTCATCGTCGTCAAGGTTTCCGCGGGATACCCCACGATCGAGCAGAACGCAGGGTTCACCCGCAGAAAGGTGCCCAGCGTGGACCCGTCGACGGTGATCAGCGCCATCCCGCCGGCCGTCCGGTCGAACGCCTGCCGGAAGATCTCCTCCCCGGCGCGCAGCTGGTCGGTGAGCAGCGCGTTGTCGATGGCGATCCCCGCCGTGACGGCTAACACCTCCAACAGGTCGCACTGCGCCTGCGCTGGGCGCAGGCCGTTGTCCGGGAGGTCGACCGACAGCACCCCGATCAGGTCGCCCGCCGACGACATCAGCGGCGCGAACAGCGCATCCAGCGGATGCCAGGCGTTCTGCCTCTTCGGTACCGCGAGGTCCGGTACCCAACCCAGCGAGCCGTTCTCGGCCGGCGCCCGCTCGTGCGGGACGAACCGCAGCGATCCCCACTTCTCGGCGACCTCGAACTCGTCCTCGTACTCCGACACCGGGCGATGGACCCCGATCAACTCGGCCCTGGCCTCGTCGCTGCCGGCCACCGCGATGGTCTCCATGCCGCCGCCGGCCGAGATCACACTGACCACCGCAACCCCGAAACCGGCGGCCTGCACGACCACGTCGGTGACCGCCTGCACCGTCTCGGCGAGTTCGCGTTGGGCGTGGATTCCGCTGATCACCCGGTGCAGATCCCGCAGCGCCGCCGACCGCGGCGAAGGCACCAGCCTGTTGATGATCAGTCCTCCGTCCACTGCGGTCCCGGCGCGGCGGCCCGGCAGGGCGCGCACCGATCCGGCGAGGGGTTATGAGGTGCCGAGCTACGCACCGTCCCGGGGCCATGGTTGCGCCCAGTGAGTGGGACGTTACCGGAGCATCGACCGGCCCGCGGGAATCGTCCGGGCGCGGCGGGCCTGCCGGCTCCACACCGGACCGCGCCTTCCCATTCCGCATCCGCCTCGACCAGCGACATTCGCGGGTCGCTCAGGTGCGCGGCCGCACCCGGTCGAGGATTGCGGCCGCCACCTCCGCCGGCCGGGTCTCTGGCAACCAATGGCCGGCGTCCAGATCGACGAAGCGGTAGTCGGCCGCCACCTGCGTCTTCGTGCGCTCCGCGGCGACCCGGCCGAGGGCGAAATCGTGCCGTCCCCACACGTAGGTGGTGGGGACCGTGACAGGGCCGGACGACGATCCCCGAAAGGCGAACGGCAGCGCGCGGTACCAGTTCAGCGCCCCGGTGAGTGCGCCGCCGGCCATCGACCCGAGGTAGCGCTGCGCATCTGCGGCGGGCAGCCCCGACCGGGTCAACGTTGCCTGCAACGAGCGCCGCAGTACCAACTCCGGCAGCAACGGCACCTGGAAAAGTGCGGCGTAGACAGACCTGCGGGCCTGGTCACTGCGCATCAGGGCCTGGGTGAAGGCGGTGGGATGCGGCACCGACAGTGCGGTGAAGGTCCGGACCCGCTCCGGGTGCCGGCCG
>CAXSEW010000097.1:0-10125 GCA_964236185.1 uncultured Nakamurella sp.
TCGCCACCCGCCGACAGGCAGAAGTCGGTACCGCGCAAGGCCCGCAGCGGCGCAGCTGCTCGTTCGACCGCCCAGCCCTTGACCACGCCGCTGGGGTCCAACGCGAGCGCGCCGTCGGCATCCGGGCGCCAGATGTTGAAGGCACCGGCGGATTCCCGGCGCGCGGTCTCTCCCAGCGCCAGCACTGCGGCGACCTCCGGCGGGCAGTCCGCGACGGTGATCTCTCCGCGGCCCAGCCGGCTGACGTACGACTGTTCCCGGTAGGTACTGAAGATCAGATCCACCTCCCGCAGCCGTGCGATGACGTCGGCCCACGCAGACAACGCCTCTGCGTCGGCGGTGTGCCGACCGCGCAGCGCCAGGCTGATCGGCATCCCCATCACCTGCTGCACATACCGGCTGAGGGTCGGAACCTGACCGCTCGACCGCGAGAGATCCACCGCGGCACTCACAGTCCCGCCTTGTCCAAGGCGCTTTGCAGCGACGTCAGGTATCCGTCGCTGGTGACCGTGGCTCCGCTGACCATGTCGATCTTGGCGCTCTGCGCTGTGATCGTCTCCTGCACCAGGATCGGCAAGGCAGTCGCGTTGATCTCCTGGTCGCGCCCGTTGCCGTCCGGGTAGACCGGCACCGACACCGCGGTGATCTTCCCGTCCTGCACGGTGATCTGCACCTGGACCGGGCCCCACCGGGTGTCGATCGAGTCGCCCAGGACAGTGCCACCGGCGGACGAAGCAGTACTGCTGGTGCTCGGCGGAGCTGTGCCCGGCGCCGTCGTGGTCGACGTACCCGACGACCCGCCCGTCAGAACCGGCGCGATGATTGAACTGTCGCCGGCGGCCGCCCGCGAGGACGTCGACGTGTGGTACCCGAACAGCAGCACCAGGATGGTCAGGGTCGTCATTGCGAACAGCACGATGCGTTTCATAGCTGGTTACCACCCGAAGCTTTCGACATGGAGACGGTCGGCCGGCAGCCCGGCCGCCGCCGTGGTGCGCCGGACATCCTCGGCCCAGGGCTCTGGTCCGCACACGAAGACGTCACGGTCGGCGATGTCCGGGACCCAGTAGGTCAGCGCGCTCACGTCATCGGCGGGTCCGGTGCCGGCGCCGAGCCAGGAACCGGCCGACCGCCGGTGGCCGGGCAACATCAGGACCTGGAGCCCGCGCTGCGCCGCCAAGCTGCGCAGTTCGCGTTCGAACAATGGTTGACCGGTGAATCTATAGAGCAGCACGGCATCTCGCGGCGCATAGGGCAGTACCTCCGCGAGCGCGCGCAGCGGCGTCACACCGACTCCGGCGCCGATCAGCGCCACTCGCGGCCGGGTGCGGGCGCGGGCGCTCAACCTGCCGAATGGCCCTTCCACCAGGACCCGGGTGCCGGGTTGCAGGGTGCGCAACGCAGCACTGCCGTCACCGACGATTTTCGCCGTGATCCGCAGACTTTCCCGCGTCGGAGCGGCGGACAGGGAATAGGGATGAGCGCGGGTCCACCCGCGGCCGTTCAGGAATCGAAAGGTGAAGAACTGTCCGGCCTCGGCGTCGAGTGCCGCCGGCCGTCCGGTCAGGTAGACCGACACCACGTCGTCGCCCTCCGGAACCACCGATACCACCCTGATGCCGTACCGGGCACTACGCCACAGCGGCAGCGCCACCCGCCAGATCAGCACCGAGGCGATGGCGGCGATCCACAGGCCCCACCAGAAAACGGTGCGAGCGGTGGAGGCCAGGAAATCCTGTCCCGTCCACAGCTGGTGCGGCAACGCCAGCCCGACGCCGAGATAGGCGTACAGGTGCAACAGGTGCCACGATTCGTAGCGCAGCTTCCGGCGGGCCGCCTTGATGCTGGTGACCACCAGCATCACCAGGCACAGGGTGCCGGCGGCGGCGATCAGCATGCCGGGGTAGTCGATGGTCAGATCCCAGAGCGTGCCCGGCGTCCGCAGGATCTTCCCGGCGGCGTAGCCGTAGGTGATGAGGCCGATGTGGGCGAGCATCAGGTTGAACGAGGTGAAGCCCACCAGCCGGTGGATGCGCGCCAGCCGGTCCTGCCCGAACGCACGCTCGACCACCGGAAGCCGCGACATCAGCAGCACCTGCGCCAGCAGCAGCACCGAGGCGAGAAGTCCGGTCAGCCGACCGGTCGAGGTCAGGCCGGTCTCCCAGCCGGCCAGATCCTGGATACCGCCCCCGGCGGCCCACCAGTAGGTCACCAGCAGCAGGCTCGACCACAGCGCAACCAGCGTGATCATCCGGACCGCGAGATCGAGCCGGGCCCGGACGGTGGACACCGCGACCGCGGTCACGGCATCCGGGCGCGCGGCGATACCGGCGCTCATGCCGGGCCGGCCGGGCAGGCGCCGGCGGGCCGCGTCTGATTGATCATGGACATCCTTCTTCAGGGAACGAGTCCTATCGTCCGGACGTCGGCTGTGCGCGCCCTGCCGCGAACCTATGGCTTGCCTGTGCGTTCGCTCTGCGGCGCCGGTGCTAACGGACGCCGCTCATCTGCCTGCGGATGAACGGCGTCAACACGACGAGCAGCGCGCCGACCACGATGGCGGCGCCACCGAGGATGCCGAAGTAGACGACCTGGTTCTGGTCGGAGTAGTAGCCGGCCAAGACGCCGGCCATCGCGGTGCCGAGCGCGATCGACAGGAACAGCAGGGCGACCATCTGGGTGCGGAAGATCTCCGGCGCGAGCTTGGTGGCCAGCGACAGGCTGACCGGCGAGATCAGCAATTCGGCCAGGGTGAACACGAACAACACCCCGACCAGGCCGAGCAGCGGGGCCGAATTCGGTTCGGTGCTCGCCATCGGGATGAACAGCAAGAAGGCGACGCCCATGACGATCGTGCCCATGGCGAATTTGATCGGTGTCGGCGGTTGCCGCCGCCCCAGCTTGGTCCACAGTGCCGCGAACACCCCGGACAGCACGATGATGAATACCGGATTGATCGATTGCACCCAGCTGACCGGCATTTTCCAGCCGAAGATCTCGCGATTCAGCTGCTTGTCCGAGTACTCGGTGACCACGGTGAACTGCTGCTGGTAGAGCGACCAGAACACCGCGCTGGTGATGAACATGGGAATGAACGACAGCACCCGGCGACGCTCCGTGGAGGTGATCTCGCGGTTCCGCAAGATCACCACGAAGTAGGCCACCGCCGCGACAATCGTGATGACGACGACGATCCCGGACAGCCGGTCCGCGGACAGCATTCCGGCCAGAGCCAGTACGATGATAACGACGACCAGGCCGGCCGCAGCCACGGCCATCTTTCGGAGCTGCCCGGATGGGATCGGATTGCACACCTCGCGGGAGGACGGCGGCAGCGTCTTGCGCCCGGCGGCATAGATGGCCAGACCCAGCGCCATACCGAAGGCGGCCAGCAGAAAGCCCAGGTGGAAACCGAAATTGGATTGCAGGACGCCGGTCAGGATCGGGCCGAAGAATGCGCCGACGTTGATGCCGAGGTAATAGATCGAGAAGCCGGCATCCCGGCGGACGTCGTCGGGCGCGTAGAGCTGGCCGACCAGTGAGGTGGCGTTGGCTTTCACTCCGCCGCTGCCCAGGGCGATCATCACCAATCCGAGACCGACGCCCAGCGTCCCCGGAACGGCGGACAGGGCGATGTGCCCCGCCATCACCAGTACCGCCGCGAAGAACAGCGTCCGCTCGGCGCCCAGCAGTCGGTCGGCCAGCCACGCACCGAGAATCGTCGACAGGTAGACCAGCCCGCCGTAGGCACCGACGATGCTCGTCGCCGCCGTCTGGTCGATGCCGAGTCCGCCCTGTGCGGCGGTGTAGTAGAGGTAGATGAGCAGGATGCCCTGCATGCCGTAGAAGGAGAACCGCTCCCACATCTCGACCGAGAACAGCGTGGCCAGGGAACGCGGCTGACCGAAGAAGGTGCGCTCCGCACCGGACGGCGACGCGTCTACAGCATCTGCCTTGGTCATCGGCACGCCTTCCATCGGTGGGGCCTCGGCGGAACAGCCACTCCCACCAGGAGGATAAGCCGCGGGCAACGCCGTGACCGGGTCAATCCTGACCGATCCGGCGTTCTGGCACGCGGAGCCGAACGGGCTATTTCGGGCGACGCGCCAGGTAGACGAATTCCCGTCCTGGTCGGTCGGGCGCATCGCGGATCTGCTCGATGGTGAATCCGGCGGCCATCAGGTCAGCATGGAGGTCGCTGCTTTCCCGGAAGCGCAGCGTCGAATCCGAGGTCAAGATGGCGCCGTCGGACCGGAAGACATAGGTGCCACGGAAAGTCACCAGCGGTCCGGTGACATCGATGACTTCACAGAAGCTTTCGACAACGCCGATGCCAGGCACGTCGGCGGTGGTGAAGGACTCGGCCCGGTTCCAGCCCTCCCAGGCCCGCTTCGACGGGATGCGCGTCTCGAACACCAACCAGCCACCGGGCCGCAACGCGTGCCAGATGCCGGCGAGCGTCTCGGTCCAATCGTCGGGTGACCAGATCGCCTGCACGACGTTGGCGGTCATCGTGGCGAGATCGACCTGCAGGGCCGGCAACGCCGAGGCGTCGCCGAGCAGCCAGGTCACCCGCTCGGCGCCGGACTTTCCTCGGGCCACGTCCACGGACGCAGCGGCCGGTTCCAGGGCGACGACGTCGAAGCCCCGGTCGGCCAGCATCAGCGCGAAGGTGCCGGTTCCCGCGCCCACGTCCAGCACGCTGGTTGCACCCAGCTCGGCCGCGAGGGCGACGTACACATCGAGGTCGCTGCGGTCGGGGTCGAGCGCGTCGTAGACGGCGGCGAGACGGGGGTGCGCGTACTGCGGATCTGACATCGGCGGACGATGACAGCGTCGGAGCTGCACGGCAACTGGTTTTCGTCCACGAGTGGGCGGGTCGTCATCCCCGCCAGCTGCACGGCGCTGTCAGCTGTACCGGCGGCCGGGTCGTTCAGGACGCCGCACGCCGGTCGGTGGGCTCACCGTCCCCGGAGAAGCGCATCTCCAGCGGGCGGCCCGGGCCGGCCTCGTCGTCGGACTTCCGGTGGGCGCGACCCTGGTCATCGCTGGGCTCGGCGGTCGAGCGGTGCTCGGTGTCGTCGTGCGAGAACAGTGAATCAAAGGAGCCGGCGCCGGCGGAAACGGTCGGGGCAGGCTTGTCGTTGCTCATGTGTACCTCAGTCGATATCGGTGCGGCAGCTGTGCGCTTCGCTGGGCGGCGCATCATCTGGCGGCCGCGGCTGATCGGTTCCGCAGGAGCGGCCCCTGCGTCAATGGGACCACACCGCCCCGCCGATGGCCGCATCGACGGCTGGTGCGTCACCCGCCGTGCCCAGGTCGGCCCACCGAATCCCCGCCGTATCCCCGCCACAGCGCCGGTGCATCACGGACCGCGCCGCCGGCGAGATATTCCGGCGTCGACCGTGCGAATTCCCACGCCCCGGACATCGACCTGGTTCGTCGCTGCCGGAGTAGGTTCGGCGAGATGGCGGTTCATTCCGTCGACGGCGCCGCCCGACTGTGCTGCCCACCGCTCCGTGGTCGCCGTCCATTTCGGTGGAACGAAAGGCGCGCGATGAACATCCCTCTGTCAATCCTCGATCTGGCCCCGATCACCAGGGGACAGACCGCCGGCGAGGGCATCGCCGCCAGCGTCGCACTCGCCCAGCACGCCGAGAAGTTCGGTTACCAGCGGGTCTGGTACGCCGAGCACCACAACATGTCCTCGATCGCCTCGTCCGCGACGAGTGTGCTGATCGCCCACGTTGCGGCCCATACGTCGACGATCCGACTGGGTGCCGGTGGCGTGATGCTGCCGAACCACTCGCCGCTCACCATTGCCGAGCAATTCGGCACGCTGGCATCCATCCACCCCGGTCGTATCGAGTTGGGTCTGGGCCGCGCACCGGGATCGGACCAGGCCACCATGCGGGCCCTGCGCCGCGACGTGACCTCCTCGGACAACTTCCCGCAGGACGTGCTGGAGCTCCGGGGGTATCTCAACGGTCAGACGCTGGTACCCGGGGTGGACGCCGTGCCGGGCAGAGGCACCCGGGTTCCCCTGTTCATTCTCGGTTCGTCCCTGTTCGGCGCCAGGCTGGCGGCCGCGATCGGGTTGCCGTTCGCCTTCGCCTCGCACTTCGCGCCGGCCGCCCTGCAGGACGCCGTCGCGATCTACCGCAGTCAGTTCCAGCCGTCGGAGCAACTTGACCAGCCGCAGGTGATCGCCGCGCTCAACGTCATCGCCGCGGACAGCACTGCAGCAGCCGACGCCGAATTGCACCTGGTCAAACGAGCCAGGGTGTCCGCTCTCTACGGCCGCGGCGGCCGCACGTTCACCGACGATGAAGCCGACGCGGTGCTCGAATCCGACGCCGGCCGGCAGATCGAACAGATGACGACCTACAGCGCCGTCGGTACGCCGGCGGAGGTCCGGGAGTACCTCGAGCAGTTCCGCGAGCACGCCGATGCTGACGAGTTGATCCTGGCGCATGCCGCCACGACCGTGGCGGGTCGGCTCCGCTCGGTGGAGCTGACCGCGGAATCGATGGCTCCCGCCTTCAGCTGACCCCGTTGCGGAATGCTGCAGAACAGGCAGCACCGTCGCCCCGTCCGAGCAGGTCGTGCGGTCTGTCAGAACAGGTGCAGCGTCGACAGCAGACCGAGGACCACCGGCGCCAGACCCAGACACAGGAACGCCGGCAGGAAGCAGAGCCCCAGCGGCGCAGTCATGGCCACCCCGGCACGGCCGGCGGACCGTTCCGCATCGTCGGCCATGCCGGCCCGCAGCGCGACCGCGTGTTGGCGAACGGCATCCGCGAGCGTGGTGCCACCGGCGGAGGATCGACTGGCTGCGGCAGCCAGTGCGGCAAGCTCCGGGTGGTCCGCCGCCGTCGCCCACGCCTTCGTCGGGTCGGCACCGAGCATCAGCAGGGCGGCCACCCCGTCCAGCACGGCCAACGGATCGGGCGGGTCGTGCGCGCGCTGCGCGACGCCGGGCCGGCGGATCGAGTTGACCGCCAACAGCCCGGCGCCGATCGGCATACCGGCATCCAGACAAGCCGCCAGCAGATCGGCGTGGACCGCGAGTACGCGTCGGTCTGCAGTCCGGTGCGCACCGGTGACCCGGACCGGGATCGGCAGGGTGGCCAGGCCAGCGCCGCCGGCCAGCAGAACGCTGAGCCACCAGGTCCAACCCGCCACCAGCGCAACTGCCAGCACGGCGACGCCGACGAGGACGGCTCGGCGTTGCTTTGCCGTCGGACCGCCGCGGTCCAGGGCCGCCGGCCCGGCCGGCGCGCCGAACGTCGCGGGGTGCGGCCAGGCCGCCACAGCCACGGCGAAAAGGCCCAGGGTTGCCGGCCAGTCGCCGGTCATGAACGCACGATCGAGGCTGTCCAGGCGAGCCCCAGACAGGTCAATGCGGAACCGACCACGAGCAGCACCGCGCCGACGCCGGTGTGCAGCAGGACATGGAGGGGATCGGCCCCCATGCCGGCGCCGAGCAGGATGCCCAGCGCGGGCATCACCGCCAGCACGTATCCGGATACCCGCGGCCCGGCGACCTGGGCAGTGCGCAGGGCTTTCGCCCGCTGCCGGTCGGCGAGGTCGGTGGCCACGGTCTCGATCAGGGCCGCCCACGGCACGCCGTAGCGCGCCGACAGTTCCCACCCGTCGCCGAGGCGGGCCACCACTTCGGCCGCCTGATCCAGCCGCCCGTCGGCGCCGGCAGGTCCACCGCCACCGCCACCGCCACCGCCACGGCCACCGCCACCGCCACCGCCAGGGGTCGCCGAACCGCCGCGGCGACCGACCACCGCCACCGCCAACTCCTCGAGTGCTGCCGCACAAGCGGGATGCGCCGCAGCCGTGGCCAGCACTGCTGTCACCGGACTGGCGCCGGTGCGCACCTCGCGGGCCAGCGTGCGGGTGGCGACGAGCAAGGCGCCGAGCTGCCTGCTGTCGCGGCGTCGCCGCAGCTCGGCGGAGGTCAGCACGGCGACCGTGGCAGCGACCAACAGGGCCGCACCGATCGCGGCCGGTCCGGCCGGGACGGCCGCGGCGCCGACCGCGATGACGCCGAGCATCCACACGGGGCGACCGGCGATCCGGCTGCCGCCGGGAGTCCGCCCGGCGTTGGCGAACCGGCGCAGGTGAACGCCGGACGTCGAGGCGGACAGCTGCGACCACCCGGCCATCCGCAGCAGGGCGGGGCGGGCCGGCCAGCACAGCAGCGCCAGTGCACCCAGACACAGCATCACCATGGCGCCTCCACCCCCCGGGTCGCCATCAGCCCGGCCAGCAAGGTCGCGCCGGCTCCTACCGCAGCGCCGACCGCGAAGGCCGGGTGGGCGACCACCACACCGTCGGGACCGGCCCGCAGCACCGCGATCTCGGACAGCACCCGGTGTCGGCCGGTGCGCCGCATGTGCAACACCACCTGCACCGCGCCCCCTAGCTGCGCGTGCAACGCCTCCCGCTGCAGACCCGCCGGAGCGGCCAGCGCCTCCAATCGCGCCGGCACCTCGGCCGCGGCGTTGGCGTGCACGGTGCCGGAACCGCCATCGTGGCCGGTGTTCATCGCCGCGAGCAGGTCGACGACCTCCGTTCCGCGGACCTCGCCGACCACGATCCGGTCGGGCCGCATCCGCAGCGCCTGGCGCACCAGCGTTCGCAGTTCCACCGCGCCCGCGCCCTCCACGTTCGCCGACCTGGCGACCAGACGAACGACATGTGGATGGTCCGGGCGCAGCTCTTCGGCGTCCTCCACGGTGACCAGGCGTTCACCGGGATCGACGGCGCCCAGCATCGCCGCCAGCAGCGTCGTCTTCCCGGAGCCGGTGCCACCGGACACCAGAAAGGCCAGCCGTGCTGCGAGGACGGCGTCGACCACCGGGCGGCAGTAGCCCGGTAGCGTGCCGGCGTCGACGAGCGCGTCGAGATCGTGCTCGGTCGGCCGCAACACTCGGAGCGACAGACAACTGCCGGAGGCGGATACCGGCGCCAGTACGGCGTGCAGGCGGGTGCCGTCCGCCAACCGGGCGTCGACGAACGGTTGCGCCTCGTCCAGGCGCTTGCCGGCCGAGTTGGCCAACCGGCGCGCGAGTCGTTGCACGGCCGCCTCGTCGGCGAAGGTGACCGGCAGGGACTCCCAGCCGCGGCCCCGGTCGACCCGGACGTCGTCCGGCGCGTTGACCACGACGTCGGTGGTGCGGGGATCGGCCAGAACGCCGGCGAGGGGGCCGGTCCCGACGAGTTCGCGTTGCAACTGGCGAATCAGCTTCAGCATCTCGGCATCCGTGACCAGCACGGACGTCTCGGCCCGCACCGCCCGCGCCAGCGCCGCACCGGTGGGATCGCTGCGCTCGTCCGCCAGGCGGCGTTGAACACTTTCGATCATTTCCTCGGTCAACCGGGTCGGCAGCTCCTGGCCGGCGTGCCGGCTCATCGGTACGCCGGTTGCATGCGGGCCAGCACGGACCCGGCTGCGCGGGCCAGCGGCCCGTGTGCATCTGCACCCGGCGCCCGGCCGTTCTCCAGATCTCTGGCCAGGAACGGTTGCGGTCGCATCCAGGCCAGCACCGGCAGGCCAAGGGCGGCGGACATGTCCTGCGCGCCGATCCCGCCCGGTGACGGTCCACGCACCACCAGCCCGGGCGACGCGCCGAGGTCCATCAGGCGCGCGGCGACCCGAGCGGCCGAGAAGCAACCGCGAACATCGGCGGGGGCGACCAGGACGACGACGTCGGCCCGCTCGACGGCTCGATCGCCGGCCGCGGTGGGATGTCGGGGCACGTCGACGATGGTCAGGTCACCGGCCCGGCGGCCCGACTCGAGAACGACATCCACCACGCTGCCGGGAATGTCCCGACCACCGCCTCGGCCCGGACACAGCACCGCAATCCGGCCACGGCCGAACGGAGCGCTGGGCAGCGCCCGGTGCAGGGCATCGGGCGGTAACCGGCCGGACGGGGCGGCCAGCTCCTCCCAGTGCAGCCCGCCGTCCTCCTCGATGCCCAGCACGACATCCAGACCCGGCCCCCACGGGTCGCAGTCCGCGAGGATCACCGAGCTACCCCGGCGTTCCGCGCTGCCGGCGAGGGCGGCGGCGGAACAGGAATCTAGCTGCGGGCACGGCCCTGC
>CAXSEW010000098.1:0-10097 GCA_964236185.1 uncultured Nakamurella sp.
CCGGCGCGCCGCCGGTCGGTTGGATCGAGACGATGCGACCGTCGGCCACGACGATGTCCTGCGCCTGGACGACCGTGCACTCACCGGACGGCGGCACCTGCAGCACGTCGCAGCCCTGGATCAGCAGGCGGCGGGGAGTGCTCGTTCCGCCGCCCGCGGTGGCGGTGACGGTCATGCCGGCGCGCCGTTCCGGCGACCTGAACCGCCCGGAGCGGTCATCGTGCTGCCGCCGGCGGCACGACGTGCACCGCGGCGGCGCCCAGCAGTTGGACCAGCATCGCGCCGATCCCGGCTGACGGGTCTCCGGTGGTGACGATCAGGATCGACTGATCGCGGTACTCCGCCAGCAGCGACTCGAGCGAGGGCAACAGCGGCGTGGGCCAGCGCCGCCGGTCCTGGTCCGGGACGTCCGGCAGCCGGGTCTGCTCCCGGTGACCGCCGATCACCAGCGGCGCCCGCCGGATCAGCTCTTGCGCCGCGTCGTCGAGGCCGCTCCAGCCGGCCGCGCCGATGCCGACGACGGTGACCATCGAGGCGCGCGCCGGTGTGGCTGCCGTGTCGTCGGTCACGTCCGGAGACGATAGTCGAGTTGCTGGAGCCGTGGACGGGCGTGCCGGACGGTCCGGCCGTGCGGTGCGACTGTGCGATCATCGGAGCCGACCACGTTCGAGTTCAGCGCGGGGGGATCACCGTACGAGGCGAAAGGCGGCCGCGCCCCATGACCACCGCCGCCGACCAACGCGACAGCGCCGCACCGCCTTCCAGTGGTGGCGCCGGTCGCGATCAGCAGCTCCCGCACGACGATCTACATCATCATGGTGATGCCGAAACCGATGACTCGCTGGTCGATCTCGCCGTCAATGTCCGGCTTGCGGCCCCGCCGGACTGGCTGGCCGATCGGATCTGCGCCACCATCTCGACCCTCGGGCGCTACCCGCGTCCGGCGGCGGCCATCGAGGCGATCGCGACCCGGCACCGGCGACCGCCGGCCCAGGTGCTGGCCACCGCCGGCGGCGCCGAGGCGTTCACCCTGCTGGCCAGGGTCTTCGCCGCCGCGCCCGACACCCGGGCCGTCGTCGTGCACCCGCAGTTCACCGAGCCGGAGGCCGCGCTGCGGACGGCCGGCGTCCGCGTGCAGCGGGTTATCCTGTCCGCCGACAACGGATTCACCCTCGATGCGCGGCAGATTCCCGACGCCGCGAACCTGGTGCTGATCGGCAATCCCACCAACCCGACCGGCGTGCTGCACCCGGCGGGAGTGCTACGCCAACTGCTGCGGCCGGGCCGGACGGTGGTCGTCGACGAGGCGTTTCTGGATGCGGTGCCCGGCGAGCCGGAATCGCTGGCCGACACTGAAGTTCCGGGTCTGGTCGTCCTCCGGTCACTGACCAAGACCTGGGGGCTCGCCGGGCTCCGCGCCGGATACGCGGTCGGAGATGCGGATGTGCTGCGCGGCATGCGGAATCAGCAGCCGCCATGGTCGGTGTCCAGTCCCGCGCTGGCCGCGATTGCGGCTTGCCTGGAACCGGCGGCGGTGACGCAGGCGGCGGTCGCGGCCGCGACCATCGGTCCGGACCGCGCCATGCTGTTGGACGGCCTGGCCGATCTCGGGCTGCCGGCGGTCGGCCGACCGGCCACCCCGTTCGTCCTCGTCGACACCAGCCCGTGGGGTGCGGTCGACATTCGACAGCTACTGCGCGAGAAGGGTTTTGCCGTTCGGCGCGGCGACACCTTCCCGGGTCTCGGACCGCAGTGGATCCGCATCGCCGTGCGCAGTCCGGCCATCAGTCGGCGGCTGCTGGAAGTGCTGGCCCAGGTTCGCGTGGAACAGCAGGTGCGAGCATGACGACCGCCTACCCGGCCGCCGGTCTGCGCGTCGAGCTACCGGTCGCCGGTCGTGAAATCGCCGTCGTCGGTGGGGGAGTCGCCGCACTCGGCCGGATCGCCGCGCTCCGGGCGGCCCGCGCCGACGTGGTCGTCTACGCCGTCGACGCGGTGGCCTCCGTCGTCGACTTCGCCGCCCGCGACCTGATCCGGCTGCACCAGCGGGCCGCCACGCAGGCCGACCTGGCTTCGGCCTGGCTGGTCTACGCGGCGACCGGGGACGCCGACCGCGACGGCGAGGTGGCCACCGCCGCAACCGCGGCCGGCCGGTTCTGCCTGCGCGGTACCGGCCTGGCCGCAGCGGAGGCCGGATCCCGGCGCCGGCTGGGCGGCCGGGTGGTGCTGGTCGGCGGCGGCCCCGGTGACCCGGGACTGCTGACCCTCACCGGCCTGCGCGCCATCCAGGAGGCGGACGTGGTGATCGCCGACCGGCTGGCGCCGCTGGCGGTGCTGCAACACGTCAAACCGGGTACCGAGATCATCGACGTGGCAAAGATTCCGCGCGGCGAGTTCACGCCGCAGGAGGAGATCAACCGCTTGCTGATCACCCACGCCGGCGCCGGGAAGTCGGTGGTGCGCCTCAAGGGCGGCGACAACTTCGTCTTCGGCCGCGGCGGCGAAGAATGGCAGGCCTGCGCCGCAGCGGGTATCGAGGTGCAACTCGTTCCGGGCGTGTCCGCCGCGTTGGCCGGGCCCGCCCTCGCCGGCATCCCAGTCACCCATCGCAACCTCAATCAGGGTTTCACCGTGGTCAGCGGGCACGTGCCGCCGGGGGATCCGCGCTCCATGCTGGACTGGCCGGCGCTGGCCCGGACCGGCACTGCGCTGATCATCCTGATGGGGGTGGCGAACCTGGCCGCCATCGCCGATGCGTTGCTCGAGGGCGGACTCCACCCGGCCACGCCCGCCGCCACCATCAGCGACGCCGGGCACCCCGGCCAGCGGTCGGTGCGCGCGCCCGTCAGCGAGATCGCCGCGGTGACCAGGCATGCGGGCCTGGCGGCCCCGGCGGTCACCGTCATCGGTTCGGTCGCCGGCTTCGACCCGCTCGCGCCGGACCCGGCCTCGTGATCGAGTTGCCCGGACGGGCCGGCTCCGCCCTGCACCTGGTGCGGCACGGGCAGTCCACCTGGAATGTCCGGCACCTGGTGCAAGGCCAGGCCGACGACGCCGAGCTGACCGAGCTGGGCCGCGCGGACGCCCGGCTCAGCGCCGAACTGCTGCTCGGTTGCGACATCGAGCGCCTGCTGACGTCGGACCTGCGCCGGGCCCGCCAGACCGCCGGCATCCTGGGCGAAATCCTGTCGCTGACACCGATGTCGACCACCCTGCTGCGGGAGCAGTCGCTGGGCGAGGTCGAGGGCATGCCCACCGAGCAGGCCGCCGCGGCATGGGAGCAGGCGGCGGCCGGCGCGGTCGACGACGATGGGATATCGCTGCCGGTGGTCGATGTCCGCGTGCCCGGCGGCGAGTCGCTGCGGGATGTGCTGGCCCGCGGGCAGGCATTCCTCGCCCTGCCCTGGGTGACCGACGCCCGTACCGACGTCGTCGTGGTCAGTCACGGCGACACCATCCGGGTGCTGCTCGCGCACCTGCTCGGCGACGACTTCGACCAGCTGACCTGGCGGGAGGTCGACAACGGCGACGTCTACTCGGTCTACCGCACGACGACCGGCTCCATCGCCGCGGTCCGCACCCGGCCGGCGGCCACCTCCCCGGACCCTCGCTGACCCCGACCTGGTCGAAAGGACCGCTATGAGTCAACCCGCAACCGCCCCGGCGACCACGCCCGATCCCACCCGGCTGCGGCCGGCGCCGCCGTCGGCCGAGATCCGTGCGCAGGCAACCGATCGGGTGCTGGCCCTGGCGAAGCCGGTCGGCGCGTTGGGCCGGTTGGAGGAATTGGCCATCTGGCTCGCCTCCTGCCAGCGGGTCTGCCCGCCGGTGGTGCCGGCCAACGTACGCGCGGTGGTGTTCGCCGGCGATCACGGCGTCTCGGAGCACGGTGTGTCGGCCTATCCGCGGGAGGTGACCCCGGCGATGGTCCGGACGATCGTCGCCGGCGGCGCCGGCGTCAGCGTGCTGGCCCGGGCCAACGACGTCCACGTCCGCGTCCTGGACATCGCGGTCGATGACGACCTCACCGGGCTGCCGACGGACGTCGGCGCCTACAAGGTGCGGCGCTCGAGCGGGTCCATCGACCAGCAGGACGCCTGCACCGCCGCCGAGATCGGCCAGGCCCTGGCCGCGGGCGCCCGCATCGCCACGCAGGAGATCGCCGCCGGCGCGGACCTGCTGATCGTCGGGGATCTCGGCATCGGCAACACCACGCCCGCTGCCACTCTCATCGCCGCCGTGCTCGGCGCGTCCGCCGCCGAGGTGGCCGGCCGCGGCACCGGGATCGACGACTTCGCCCTCGCGCACAAGCGGGCCGTCATCGACGCCGCCCTCAGCCGCACCGCCGGTCGCACCGACCCGGTCGACCTGCTGGCCGCCGTCGGCAGCGCAGACCTGGCCGCCGCGGTCGGCTACCTGGCCACCGCCGCCGACGCCGGCGTGCCGGTGCTGCTCGACGGCGTCATCGCCGTCGCCGAGGCGCTGATCGCGGAGCGGATGGCACCGGGATCTGCCGCCTGGTTCGCGGCCGGCCATCGGTCGACCGAACCGGCGCAGTCGCTGGCGCTGGCCGATCTCGGTCTGGTCCCGCTGCTGGATCTCGGCATGCGGCTCGGTGAGGGCTCCGGTGCCGTGGCCGCGGTGCCGCTGGTCCGGGCAGCTGCGGCGCTGCTGGGGCAGATGGCGTTGTTGGCCGACCTGCAGCCGTGACCGGTCCTGGCGGACCGCTGCGCAACGGGTGGCGGATGGCGCTGGGCACGCTGACTGCGTTCCCGGTCCGGCCGCCGACCTCGGTCGCACCGGCCACCGCCCGCGCCGCCATGGTGCTGGGACCCGTTGCGGCAGCGCCGATCGCGGTAGCGGCGGGTGTTCTCGGTTGGGCCGCCTCGCTGGTGCTCCCGCCGTTGGTGACCGCCGTGCTGATCCTCGGCTGTTTCGCCCTGGGCAGTCGCGCCCTGCACCTGGACGGGTTGGCCGACACCGCGGACGGGTTGACCGCCTCCTACGACCGGGACCGCGCCCTGGAGATCATGCGGCGCGGGAACACCGGCCCGGCCGGCGCGGCCACGCTGGTGCTGGTGCTGCTGCTGCAGGCCGTGGCGCTGGCCGCGGTGGTGGCCCGGCCGTGGGGCGTCGCCTCCGCGGTGGTGCTGCTCTGCCTGGCCCGCTCGTCACTGCTGATCACCTGCAGCGCAAACGTTCCCGCTGCCCGGCCGGGCGGTCTCGGGGCGGTGGTGGCCGGCGTCGTACCCGGGTGGTGGGCGCTGGCCGCCGGGAGCTTCGCGGCCGCGGTGGCCGCGGCGGCGCTGGTCCTGTCCGGCCGTCCGTGGTGGCAGGGACCGGTGGCCGTGCTGCTGGCCGCCGCGGCGGTGGGTGGGCTGACCGTGCGGTGCCGACGGCGGTTCGGCGGCATCACCGGCGACGTGCTCGGCGCCGGTATCGAGATCGCCGCCGCCGCGTTGCTGGTCGCCGCCGCCGCCGGCTGACCCGCTCCGGCATCGAAGTACCGCCCGTACGCTGGGACCATGAGCATTGCCGCGTCCCCGACCATCGCGTTGACCTCACGTTTCGCCGACGAACTCCCGGAGTTGGCGGTGTCGTGGCGGGCCGCAGGCTCTCCGGAACCGCGACTGCTGGCCTTGAACGAGCCACTGGCGCGGTCGCTCCAGCTGGACGCCGACTGGTTGCGCAGCGCCGACGGCGTGCGCTTCCTCGTGGGCGACCTGCTGCCCGACGGAGCCACCCCGGTGGCGCAGGCCTATGCCGGTCACCAGTTCGGGAACTACAGCCCGCGGCTCGGCGACGGCCGGGCACTGCTGCTCGGCGAGGTCGAGATCGACGGCGTCCGGCGGGATCTGCACCTCAAGGGCTCCGGCCGCACCCCGTTCGCCCGCGGCGGCGACGGGCTGGCGGCAGTCGGCCCGATGCTCCGCGAGTACGTGGTCAGCGAGGCCATGCACGCCCTGGGCATCCCCACCACCCGGGCGCTCGCGGTGACCGCGACCGGCGCCGCGGTGCGCCGGGAGAGGCTGCTGCCGGGCGCCGTGCTGACCCGGGTGGCCAGCAGCCATCTGCGGGTCGGCAGCTTCCAGTACGCCACGGCGACCGGGGACGTCGACCTGCTGCGTCGGCTGGCCGATCATGCGATCGCCCGTCACCATCCCGGGCTGGCCGGCGCCGACCAGCCGTACCTGGCGCTGTTCGACGCGGTGCTGTCCCAGCAGGCCGTGCTGGTGGCGCAGTGGATGCTGGTCGGCTTCGTGCACGGCGTGATGAACACCGACAACATGACGATCTCCGGCGAGACCATCGACTACGGCCCCTGCGCCTTTCTGGACGTCTTCGATCCGAGCACCGTGTACAGCTCCATCGACGCGGGTGGCCGCTATGCCTACGGCAACCAGCCGGCCGCTGCGCAGTGGAACCTGGCCCGGCTCGCCGAAGCGTTGCTGCCGCTGCTGCACGAGGACCAGGAGCAGGCCATCACGCTGGCGGTCCAGCGGCTGGAGACATTCCCGCAGCAGTACGGCGCGGCGTGGGCCACCGGCATGCGGGCCAAACTCGGGGTGCCGGCGACCGTCGGCGACGCCGAGCTGCTCCCGCTGGTGGACGATCTGCTCACCCTGCTGCGGGACGATCACGTCGATTACACCAGCTTCTTCGTCGCACTCGCCTCGGCCGGCCGAGGCGATGCCGAACCCGCCCGCGAGCTGGTGCTCGACCTGGCGGCGATCGACGCCTGGATCAGCCGTTGGCGCGCAATGGATCCGGACCCGGCGGTTCTGGAGCGCACGAACCCGATCTACATCGTGCGCAATCATCTGGTGGAAGAGGCGCTGACCGCCGCCGTCGGCGGAGATATGGATCCGTTCCGGCAACTCCTGGAGGCGGTGTCCCAGCCGTTCACGGAGCGCCCCGGCCTGGAGCGCTACGCCGCACCCGCGCCCCAGGAATTCGGTGCCTACCAGACCTTCTGCGGCACCTGACCCTCGGCGGACTCCTTACAATCCAGCAATGACGCGCCGCGGATGGTTGCTGTTCGGTGCGCTGAGCGTGATCTGGGGTGTCCCCTACCTGCTGATCAAGGTGGCCGTCCGGGACCTGGACCCGGTGGTCGTGGCCTTCGGCCGGACGCTGCTGGGGGCCGTGCTGCTGCTGCCGATCGCGTTGCGGCGGCGGGATCTGACGCCGGTGTTGCGCCGCTGGCGGTGGTTGCTGCTCTACACGCTGATGGAGATCGTCGGGCCGTGGTGGCTGCTCGGTCATGCCGAGACCCGGTTGAACAGCTCGACCGCCGGTCTGCTGATCGCCATCGTGCCGCTGATCGCTGCCGTGCTGACCGCCGCGGTCGACCGGCGGCAACCCGAGGCCGAGCGGTTGAGTGGCCGCCGCATCCTCGGCCTGGGCGTCGGGCTGGCCGGCGTGGTGGCGCTGGTCGGATTCGACGTGCACCTGGACGATCTGCCCTCCGTCGGTGCGGCGGTGCTGACCGCCATCGGGTATGCGGCCGGGCCGCTGCTGATCAGCCGGAAGCTGGCCGACCTGCCGCCGATGGGGGTGATCGCCGGGTCGCTGGCGGTGGCGGCGATGATCTTCTCTCCGTTCGCGATCCTGTTCCGCCCGGCCCGGGTCAGCGCCGAGTCCGGGTGGTCGGTCGTCGCCCTCGCCGTGCTCTGCACAGCTACTGCCTTCGTCGTGTTCTTCGCCCTGATCGCTGAAGTCGGCCCGGCGCGGGCGACCGTGATCACCTACGTCAACCCGGCGGTGGCCATCCTGCTGGGCGTCGCGGTGCTGGGAGAGTCGTTCACCGTCGGCACGGCGCTCGGGTTCTCGCTGGTGATCATGGGCTCGGTCCTGGCGACCTCGCGCCAGCCGGGCCGGGGCGGTCCGTCGGCCGACCGGCTCGCCCCGGCGGCGGGGAGCGGACCGACGGCGGCGACCGAAGCTGCATAGTCTGACCCCGACCTGGGTCTGGGTCGGCAGGCAAGGTGGAGATGACGGCAGCACCGACCACACACAGGTGGCCGGGCGTGGCACAGCGTCGCCGTCGATGGGAAAGGATCCAACGATGACTCAATCACCCGCCGACTCCGGTCAGCACAGCAGCTTCGCCGATTTCGGCAAGGAGCTATGGGACTACCTGACCGGCAAGGGTGCCGCCATCAACTACGAGTTCGTCGACATGAAGGTCGGCGTGCCGCGCAGCACCGGCGCCGACTCGCCGCGGGCCATCTGGTCGCTCGATGGAACCTTGCGCATCACCACCGCCGAGGATGCCTCCCGCGGATGACCGCTGACCGACGGTTGTCCATCACCGCCGACCTCCGCGTGGAGGTCGGCGGTGCGCGGGCGACCGTGACCGCGTCCGGCGGGCATGTCACGGTCCGGGCCGACTCGCCGGTGACTCTGTGGTCGGAGCTGAACCGGGCCGCCCTTCCGTCGTCGGTGGGCCGGGTCAGTGGGCCACGAGCCGTCGGGCGGGCCGCGGAACTGTTGCGGAACAACGGGCTGGATGTCGAGTTCGAGGGTCCGGACGGCGTTCTCGTCCGGCTCGGCACCGGGGTGCATTCCCGCTGGGGACGCTCGCTGACCGGAAGCAGTGCGGTACAGCTGGTGTCGTTGCGCTCGCTCCGGCCGATCGCGACTGCCGCTGTGCTGCAGTCGGTTCCGCTCCGTCGAACGGCGGGCGTCGCGCTGGCCGCCGGGATTGCCGCTGTGGTCGCTGTTCGCCGTCGAGCGCGGACCCGGTAGCAGCGACTGTTGCGCAGCCATCTTTGACCAGCGCGGCGGCGTCCGTGGTGAATGAGTCGGCGAAGGTGGCGGTCAGCCGCATCCATTGTCAAGAGTCGGTCAGCACCTCGGTGAGTATACGACCGGCCTCGATACGGCTGACGCCCGCCGACGCGCCGGCGAGCACGATCAACGCCTTCCACATTGCCCACCCGCGCGCCCGCTGCCAGGCGTCTCCAGGTAAGCCGACCTTGCTGCGGAACTGCGAGCGGTCGTCGCCGGTGAAGAACGTCCACGCCATCACCAGGTCGCAGGCCGGGTCGCCCACGCCGCAGGTGCCGAAGTCGATCACTGCGGACAGTCGGCTGCCCTCCACGAGGAGGTTGCCGACCGCCACGTCTCCGTGGAACCACAACGGGTCACTGGTCCACACGGACCGTTGCGCCACGTCCCAGATGTCGCGACAAGCGGAGACGTCGACATCCGCAGGTAGGGCAACGAGAGCGGCCTGCACTTCGTCGCCGTAGACACCGAGAAGGCAGCCCCGATAGGACGAGTGGCGTCCGGCGAGCGGTCCGCCGGCTGTCGGCGCCCGTCGGAGGCTCACCAAGAAATCGCCGAGATCTTCCGCGAGCATCGATCGGTCCACGTGCGCGGCTTGGTCGACGGTCTCACCGGCCAGCCAGCGCCGCACGGACCACGGAAACGGATAGTCGGCCGTCGGCCGCCCGGTCGCTACCGGTACGGGAATGTCCAGCGGCAGGTACGGGGCCAGCAGCGGGAGGTAGCTGTTTTCCTTTGCGATACCGGCAACGTAACCAGCCGCGCTCGGCAGCCGCACCGTCAAGTCATCGCCCAGGCGGAAGGTGCGGTTGTCCCACCCCTGGTGAGGAACAGGCACCACCGGCCATTGCCGCCACTGCGGGAACTGGTCGGAAACGAGTCGCTGCACCAGTTCTGCGTCGATCGGTAGTGGAACGTCCGTCATCATGGCATGCTCCAGATCCGGCTCGAACGGAAATGCCAATCCGGCGAGGCTTTCGCCCATCTTTGCCGGCACGTCAGTGTGCGGCAGCAGCGACGCCCGCCGCGAGGGAATTTCGCTACAGCCGCAGCACTCGACCGGCGACCACCAGCAGCACATCGTCGCTGACTTCCGCGACCCGCTGATTGACGACGCCGAGCAGGTCGCGGAAGACGCGGCCGGAGGCGTGGGCCGGTACCACGCCCATGCCGACCTCGTTGGTCACGGCCACCAGCGGGCCGGTTGCCGTGGACCAGGCCGTAGTGAGATCGGTGGTCCGGGCGTCGAACTCGTTCCGCCACTCCGGTGCCGGCCGGTTCCAGCCGTCGATCTCATCGATCAC
>CAXSEW010000099.1:0-10084 GCA_964236185.1 uncultured Nakamurella sp.
GCGGCCGCGGGTCGAACGGGACGGCGTTGCGGTTGACCGTGATGCCGATCGAGTGCAACCGATCCTCGGCGGACTTGCCGTCGAGTTCCGAGTCCCGCAGGTCCACCAGCACCAGATGCACCTCCGTGCCGCCGGTCAGCACGTTGATGCCGGCCTTGGTGACGTCATCGGCGACCAGTCGCTCCGCGAGCACGGCAGCGCCCCGGATGGTGCGGCCGGCCCGCTCCCGGAACGCCGGACCGGCGGCCATCTTGAAGGCCACGGCCTTGGCGGCGATGACGTGTTCCAACGGGCCGCCCTGCTGGCCGGGGAACACCGCGGAGTTGATCTTCTTGGCGATGGCCGGGTCATTGGACAGGATGACGCCGCCGCGCGGGCCGCCGAGCGTCTTGTGCGTGGTGGTGGTGGTCACGTGCGCGTGCGGAACGGGCGAGGGGTGCAGCCCGGCGGCCACCAGGCCGGCGAAGTGCGCCATGTCGACCAGCAGATAGGCGCCGACCTCGTCGGCGATCTCCCGGAACCGCGCGAAGTCCAACTGCCGGGGGTAGGCAGACCAGCCGGCGATGATCAGTTTCGGCGAGTGGAGCTTTGCCAACCTCGCAACTTCATTCATGTCGACGCGGTAGTCCTCCTTGGACACCTCGTACGCCGCCACGTTGTAGAGCAGGCCGGAGAAGTTGATCCGCATGCCGTGGGTGAGGTGGCCGCCGTGGGCCAGGGACAGCCCGAGGATGGTGTCGCCCGGCTTGATCAGCGCCTGCATGGCAGCCGCATTGGCCTGCGCGCCGGAGTGCGGCTGCACATTGGCGAAGCCGGCGTCGAACAGGTCCTTGATCCGGTCGATCGCCAGCTGCTCGATGACGTCGACGAACTCGCAACCGCCGTAGTAGCGCCGGCCGGGATAGCCCTCCGCGTACTTGTTGGTCAGCACGCTGCCCTGCGCCTGCATGGCGGCGACGGAGGCGAAGTTCTCGCTGGCGATCATTTCCAGCGTGCTCTGCTGGCGGTGCAGCTCGAGGCGGATCTGCTCGGCCACCTCCGGGTCGGCCGCTGCCAGCCCGGCGTCGAGACCGGGCCACTCCTGCGCGGCGGAACTCGGGTCGATCAGCCCCGAGGTGGTCAGGTCCGGGTCGGTCACGGTTGGTTCGGTGATGGTCATCGCGACGTCTCCTCGGTAGATGCGCTGCTGCCGAGCAGCTCGGCGGCGCGGGCGGCGGCGTCGAACCCGCCGCACCTGCTGTCCACCGTAGTGACGTCGGACGCAATCGCGCACCCGAGCGGGCGGTGAGTGATCAGGCTCAACACCGGATTCTCTTCATCTCCGGGTCGAACGCCGGCTCGGCCGTGACGACGGCGCGGTACCGCTCGCCGAAGTAGCCGATCTCCACCGCCGTCCCCACGGCGGTGAACTCGGCCGGCAGCCAGGCGTAGGCCAGCGGGACGCCGAGCGTGTAGGCGTAGGCCGCCGACGTCACGTAACCGATCGCCGTGTGCTGATCCGCGCGGATCAACTCGGCGACTCCTGCCTCACCCGTCCCACTTTGCCCGAGTTGATCCGCGCCGACCGAGTTGATCCGCGCCGGGGGATGGGCGGCGGGGTAGACGGGCTCGGAGCCCAGCACGATGTCGTCCGGGCCGTCCAGGGTGAGCAGGCACAGCCGGCGGCCGTCATCGGGGCGGCTGACCAGCGCGTCCTTGCCGAGGAATTCTTGATCGAGCTTGACGGCGAAGTCGAGGCCGGCCTGCGACGGCGTGTGCTCGTTCGTCATGTCGCCACCGAAGCTGCGATAACCCTTCTCGATCCGCAGCGCGTTGAACGCACCGCGGCCGGCGGCGATGATGCCGTGGTCGACACCCGCCTTCATCAGCAGGTCCCAGAGCGCCAGGCCCTGGTCGGCGGTCGTGTAGAGCTCCCAGCCGAGCTCGCCGACGTAGGACAGCCGCATCGCGGTGACCTCGACGGTACCCAGGAAGCACTGCTTGGCACGGAAGTACTTGAACCCGCTGTTGGAGAAGTCGGCGTCGGTCAGCGGCTGCACGACATCGCGAGCCTTCGGCCCCCAGATCCCGATGCAGCAGGTGCCGGCGGTGATGTCCCGGATCTGCACGGCGGACCCGGCCGGCAGGTGTCGCCGCATCCAGTCCACGTCCAGCGCGCCATTGGCTCCGACCTGGTAGAGCTCGGTGTCCAGCCGGGCGACGGTGACGTCGGATCGGATGCCGCCGTCGATGTCGAGCATCAGGCAGTAGGTCACCGAACCGACCGACTTCGCCATCTTCCCGGTGACCAGCGACTGCAGAAATGCAGTGGCGCCCGCGCCCGACACCTCGATGCGCTTGAGCGCGGTCATGTCGTAGAGCGCGACGTCGGTGCGGGTGATGGCGGCCTCGGCGGCGATGGTGGTCGACCAGAACTGCGCGGCCCAGTCACCGGGGGACGGGATGTGCCAGCCGGTGTTCCGATCGCTGGCGACCAGCGCGTCGTTGGCCGCGTACCAGTGCGGCCGCTCCCAGCCGTTCGCCTCCAGGAACAGCCCACCCAGTTCCTGCTGACGCGGGTAGAACGGCGAGGTGCGCAGCGCCCGCAGGTGTTCCATCGGCTGCAGCGGATGCAGGATGTCGTACACCTCGACGAAATTCTGGCAGTCCTTGTCCAGGATGTACTGCGGCGAGAGTTGGTGCCGCTCGAAGCGGTTGACGTCGCAGGCGTGCAGGTCGAACGAGGACGAGTATCCGTCGACGATCCACTCCGCCATCGCCTTCGCCACGCCGGCCGAGTGGGTGACCCAGACCGCCTCGGCGAAGAAGAGGCCGTCGATGCTGGCGTGCGGCCCGAGCAGCGGGAGGTTGTCGGTGGTGAACGAGAACACCCCGTTGAAGGCGTTCTTCAGCTCCAGCTCGCCGAGTCCAGGCAGAATGCGGGCGGTCTCGGCCAGCGGGAAGGCGAAGTCGTCGGGCGTGAACGCCAGCACCGACGGTTGACCGCCGCCGGCCTCGGCGTCGGCCCAGGAGGCGAGATCCGTTGCGGCCAGCGGCATCGGCCGGTGCCGGTAGGAACCGATGCCCAGGCCGGTGAAGTTCTCCCGGTAGTACAGGTCGGCGTCCTGGTGCCGCAGCACCGGCCGGACCGACTCGGTGGTGCGGCCCGCCAGATCCTCGACCGGTCCGGTCCAGACGAACTGGTGCGCCAGCGGCGTGAGCGGCAGCGTGGTTCCGACCATCGCGGCGATCTTCGGACCCCAGATTCCGGCGCAGCAGACGACGACGTCGGCGCGGATCTCGCCCTGATCGGTGGCCACCCCGGTCACCCGGGAGCCGTCGGTCAGGATGTCGAGTACCTCGTGCCGCGGCAGCACGGTCGCCCCCCGAGCCGCGGCGCGGTCCAGCTGGGCGGCGACGGCGCGGACGGCCTTGGCGATGCCGTCGTCCGGGACGAACAGGCCGCCGTGCACCGCTGCCGGATCGAGCAGGTCGAACATCTGCACGGTCTCGGCGACGTCCAGCAGCCGAGCGCCCGGCACACCCCAGGACTGTGCGTAGCCGAACCGGCGCTGCAGATCGGCGGCGCGCTCGGGTGTGGTCGCGATCTCCAGGCCGCCCACCGCCAGGTAGCAGGGCTCGCCCTGGTAGGTCAGATTCGAGAACTTGTCCACGGTGTACCGGGCGAAGTCGGTCATCACCTTGGTGCCGTTGGTCTGGAAGACCACACCGGGCGCGTGCGAGGTGGAGCCGCCGGAGACCGGCAGCGGTCCGCCGTCGACGACGGTGACATCAGTCCAGCCGCGGGCGGTGATCTCGTCTGCCAGGCTGGCACCCACGATCCCGCCGCCGATGATGACGACCGATGCTCCCGTCATGCGCCTACCTCCGCGTTCCCTCTAGTGTTTCGTATTACGCAACGCGGTGCATCTTATGCAACAACTCTGTCTAAACGTGGTGGCGCTGTCAAGGGTTGACAGCGCCACCCCGCCACGGTGGCAGTTACTTGCCGAGCCAGGCATTGACCTTCGCCGGGTTCGCGTCGATCCACTTCTTCGCCGCCGCCTGGGGTGTCATCTTGTCGGCGGTGATGTACTTGGCGACCAGGTTCTGGTCGTCATTGGTCCAGTGGAAGTTCTTGATCATCGCGGCGGCCGGTGACTTGGAATTGGCCAGCTTGGTCGACATGATCTTGTTCAGGTTGTAGGTCGGGTAGTCGCAGGCGACCTTCTTGGCGTCGGTGTCGCAGCCCGTTGTGTACTTGGGCAGGTTGATCTTGGTGAGCGGCACCTCGGAGAGGAACCACTGCGGCGAGTAGAAGTAGCCGAGCACCGGCGTGTTGTTCTGCTGGCTGGTCCGGAACGCCTGGATCAACGCTGCTTCTGATCCGGCGTAGACCACCTTGTAGTTCAGCTTGAGGTTCTTCACCAGGGCGGCGTCGTTGGTCACATAGGATGGATCACCGTCCAGCAACTGACCCTGACTGCCCGATTCCGACGTCTTGAACTTGTCGGCGTACTTGTTCAGGTTGTTCCAGTCGGCGATGTCCGGGAAAATCTTCAGGGTGGCAGGCGTGACGTACCAACCGATCTGGCCGATGTTGCCGGTCGGACCGGCGTCCACCGCAGATTTCGCGCTGGTGATGTACTTCGCCACCAGATCGTCGTGACCCCAGTTCTCCAGAATCACATCGATCTTGCCGGTGGGCAGACCCTGCCAGGCCAGTTGTTCGGCCAGCGCCGTCTGCTTCACGGTGCACTTCAGGTCGTTCTCGAGTACGTACGTCACGACGGCGGCGTCGGCGGTGTAACCCACCCAGTCGTTCATGGCGATGTTGACCGGGGTGCTGCAGGTGCCGGTGACCGGTACGGCGGCCGGAGTGCTGCCCTCCGCGGCCGGGGCGGTGGCACCTGAGGCGGCCATCGTCGATGCGGCCATGCTGGTCGAGGCCCCCGCGGCAGCTGCCGGGCTCGACTGCGTGGCGCTGTCGTTGACCTTGGCGGCGCACCCGGCAGTCACCACCAGGACGGCCGCGGTGGCGATGGCACCGAACCGCGTTCCTCTCGTGTGCATCGGGCGGATCTTGATCGAAGGCATTGCAGTCACTCGCTTCCAGTTCACTTGCCGAGCCAGACGTTCACCTTCGCCGGGTTGGCCGCGATCCACTTCTTCGCTGCGGCCGACGGGGTCATCTTGTCGGAGGTGATGTACTTCGCGACCAGGTTCTGGTCGTCATTGGTCCAGTTGAAGTTGTTGATCAGTGCGACCGCGGAGGATCCGGATTCGGCGAAC
Organism: uncultured Nakamurella sp.; assembly: GCA_964236185.1. Classification (GTDB taxonomy): domain Bacteria; phylum Actinomycetota; class Actinomycetes; order Mycobacteriales; family Nakamurellaceae; genus Nakamurella. Next base: position 5,272 of record CAXSEW010000099.1, read on the forward strand.
TTCTTGGATTCCACCTTGTTCAGGATCAGATCCGGATAGTCGCAGGCCACCTTCTTCAGATCCGTGTCGCAGCCCGGTGTGTTCGGCGGCAGCTTGACGTTGACCAACGGAACCTCGGACAGGAACCACTGCGGTGTGTAGAAGTAGCCGATCACCGGCTTGCCGGTCGACTCGCTGTTGCGGAACGCCTCGATCAGCGCGGCCTCGGAGCCGGCGTAGACGACCTTGAAATTCAATTTCAAGTTGGTGATGAGGGCCGCATCGTTGGTCTGGTAGGACGGATCGCCGTCGAGCAGCTGGCCTTTGCCGCCCGATTCCGAGGTGGCGAAATCGCTGGCGTACTTGTTGAGGTTCTCCCAATTGGTGATGTCCGGGTACTTCTTCACCGTGGCCGGCGTGGTGAACCAGCCGATGTGGCCGATGTTCCCGGTCGGGCCGGCGTCGACCGCGACCTTGTCGTCGGTGATGTACTTCTTGATGAGGTCGGGATGGCCCCAGTTCTCGAGGATGACGTCGACCTTGCCGGTCGGGAAACCCTGCCAGGAGATCGGTGCGCCCAGAGCGGTCTGGTTGACCTTGCAGCCGAGTTTGGTCTCCAGCAGCTCCGTCACCACGGCAGCGTCAGCCGTGAAGCCGACCCACGGGTTCATCGCGATGTTCACCGGGGCGGTGCACTTCCCGGTCACCGGCATGATCTTGACCGATGCACTGCCGGCGGCCGCCGAGCTGGAACCGGCCGGCGCGGGACCGGCGGCCGCCGAACCGGCGGCTGCGGTGGTCGCCGCCGGGGTCGAGGAGGACGCTGCTGCCGAGGTGTCGTTGACCTTGGCGGCGCATCCGGTAAGGAGCAGGGCGGAGGCAAGGATGCCTGCGCCGAGCCGGCTGGTGGGGGTGGACGTCGCGAACGACATGTATTTCTCCTGAATCGTCGGTACAGCGCAGGACCGGTCGGGTCGGGACCGGGAAAGGCGGAATGTCAGGCCGCTGCAGCGGTTCCCGGAACGCCGGCCGCTGTCGGCCCCGGCTTCTGGACGCGCTCCGTTGCCTTACGGGCATGGACACCGGACCGCTGGGCCGCGGCCTGGGTGATGCGGTCGAGCATGATGCCCAGCACCACCAGGGTCAGCCCGGCGGCGAGGCCCTTGCCGAAGAACAGGGTCTGCTTGTCCAGACCGTTGATCACGTCGTAGCCCAGTGCGCCGGCGCCGACGGCGCCGCCGATGACCACCATCGACAGGGTGTAGATGACGGCCTGATTGCTGGCCAGCGCGATGGCCTTGATCGACATCGGCACCTGTACCTTGCTGATCATCTGCCAGGACGTCGCCCCGCTCGAGCGGGCCGCCTCGACGGTGTTGACCGGTACCTGGGAGATGCCGTCGGCGATGATCTTGATGGCGGGTGGCGCCGCGTACACCAGGGCGGCCACGATCGCAGTGAACCGGCTGGAGCCGAACAACCCGAGGAACGGAATCAGGTAGACGAAGGGCGGCATGGTCTGCCCGGCGTCCAGGATCGGCCGGATCAGCCTATCGGCCAGCTTCGACCGTCCCATCCAGACGCCTACCACCACCGCCAGGATCATCGTGCCCAGAGCCGCCAACAGCGTGGCGGCCAGGGTGTCCATGGCGTCGGCCCACAGGCCGAAGACGATGAGCAGCACGACACCGACGACCACCGTGACGGCGATCTTCCATCCGCCGGCCACCCAGGCCACGGTCACGAACACCAGCCCGACCGCGAACCACGGCGCACTGCCGAGCAGCGACTCGAACGGATTGAGGATGCCGTAACTGACGGCGTTACGGATGCCGTAGGTGATGAACGAGAAATTCGTCTGCAGCCAGCCGGCGGCCGAATTGACGCCGTCCTGGATCCCGGTCTGGAAGTCCGGCCAGGTGGTCGGCGGTTGGGCGGCCCACAGGAAGCTCCGCGAAAGGTAGATGGCCGCCACGGTGATCACCAGGCCGACCAGCACCACGATGAGGCGGAGCCGGCGCCGATCGGTTCCGGCGCGGGCGGCGAGTTCGGCCCGCACACTGGCTGCGGTGGTCACCCGGTCGAACACGATGGCCATCAGGACGATGGCCAGGCCGGCATTGAAGGCCGCCCCGACGTCGAGCGACTGCAGGGCCTGCGACACGTCCAGGCCCAGCCCCGGGGCGCCGATGAAGGATGCGATCGTCACCATGGACAACGCCGCCATGGTGGTCTGGTTGATCCCGATCACGATGGTGCGCTTGGACATCGGGATCAACACGGTGCGCAGGCGTTGCCCGGGGGTGGCGCCGAGGGAATCGACTGCCTCCCTGGTGGTGACCGGTACCTGCCGGATGCCGTGGGCGGTGATCCGGACCACCGGCGGCACGGCGAACGCCAGGGTGGCCGCGACGGCCGAGGCCGAGCCCAGTCCGAAGATCAGTACCAGCGGGGCCAGATAGGCGAACGCCGGCATGATCTGCAGGAAGTCCAGGACCGGTGTGACGATCTTGTTGACCCGGTCGCTGGTGCCCGCCCAGATGCCCAGTGGAATGCCGATGAGGAACGAGAAGAAAACCGCCGACAACACCTGGGCGAAGGTGGCCATGGCGTCCGGCCAGAGGTTCTGGAGAACGAAGAGCAGGTACACCGCGAAGGTCAGGGCGGCCACTTTGACGTTGCCCAGGGCATAGGCGAGATAGGTGACCAGCACGGTGGTGCCGAGCCACCCGATGTAGGGGATACCGAGACCGGTCGACGTCTCGTAGAAGACGTTGGAGAGGAAATCCGCGGTGTGCTGGAGGATGATTTGTAGATAGTTGACGAAGTACGTGAAGAACGGGTTGCTGTTCTGGTTCGCCGTCACCCAGTCCGGCCAGGTGGTCAGGTTGTCCTGGATGGTGGTGGTGTCCTGCTGTTCGAGAGGAAACGTCCATCGATCGGCCAGCACGTAGCGCAGCACGACGCAGAGCACGATGGTGCCGAGTACGGCGAGCGTCCCCACGCCGAGCATCCTCGACCTGTTCGACACCGGTGCGCCGAGCTCGACCACCTGTCCGGCGTCCGGACCGAGTTGGTCGAGGGACTTCTCGGCGGCGACCTGCCGGGCGACGTCCTTGCTGATGTCGGTGCTCATCGGACGCCTGCTCCCACCGCGGAACCACCGACGAGCTGCAGGATGTCGGCCGCGGTGACCATGCCGACGATGGTATTGCCGTCGACCACGCGGACCGGTCCGGTGGCACCCAGCACCGTGGGGATCGCGTCCCGGACCACCGTGTTCGACGGCAGCACCGCGGCGGTCGCGTGGTCACCGCCGTCGACAGGCTTGGCGATCCACTTGAGCGTCAACACGTCGGCCTTGGGCACCTCGGACACGAAATCGGCGATGTAGTCGTTGGCCGGGGCCCCGACGACTTCGTCTCCGGTACCGATCTGGGCCAGCTCGCCGTGGCGCATGATCAGGATCCGGTCACCGAGTTTCAGTGCCTCGGAGAGGTCGTGGGTGATGAAGATCATCGTCTTGCCCATGTCCTTGTGGAGCCGGATGACCTCGGCTTGCATGTCCCGGCGGATCAGCGGATCCAGCGCGGAGAACGGCTCGTCGAACAGGATGATGTCCGGGTCGCCGGCGAGGGCCCGGGCCAGGCCGACCCGCTGCTGCATGCCGCCGGAGAGCTGGTCGGGGAAACGCTTGTCGTAGCCGTGCAGACCGACCAGTTCGATGACTTCCTGGGCCCGCTTGTAGCGCTCGGCCTTGCCGGTGCCGCGCAGTTCCAAGCCGTAGGCCACGTTGTCCAGGACGGTGCGGTGGGGCAACAGGCCGAAATGCTGGAAGACCATCGAGATCTTCTTGCGGCGGATGTCGCGAAGGCCCGACTCGGCCATCTCCATGATGTCCTGACCACCGATCATCACCTGGCCGGCGGTCGGCTCGATCAGCCGGGTCAGACAGCGAACCAGGGTCGATTTGCCGGAGCCCGACAGTCCCATGACGACGAACACCTCACCGCGTGGCACATCGAAGTTCATGTCGCGAACGGCAGTGACGCAGCCGGTGCGTTCCAGGATCTCCGGTCCGGTCAGACTCGCCAGCGCAGGGTCGGCCGGCACCCGTTCAGCCTTGTTGCCGAACACCTTCCACAGGTTGCGGACCGAGAAGTCCGGCGTGTCACCGGCGTTCGTCTGAGATGGAACGGCGGTCGGGTTCTGCGCTACTGCGGTCATGACGACTCCCTCGTTGCGGTCCAGCCGGGGCAACTGCTGATGGGTGGCACGAGCTGTTGAGGTTCGATTGGTGCAGATTCGAGCGTCGATCGGGTACTACCTGGAGAACCAGTCGGAAGCTGCGGGTGCGGTGTTCTGCCAGATGTGCTTGATTTCGCGGTATTCGGCCAGGCCGGTCGGACCGAGTTCGCGGCCATTGCCGGACTGGCCGAATCCGCCCCACTCAGCCTGCGGCACGTAGGGGTGGTAGTCGTTGATCCAGACGGTGCCGTGCCGCAGCGCGCCGGCCACCCGTTGGGCCTTCGAAGCATCGGATGTCCAGACCGCGCCGGCCAGCCCGAAGTGGGTGTCGTTGGCGAGTTCGACGGCCTCCGCCTCGGTGGTGAAGGTTTCCACGGTCATCACCGGGCCGAAGGACTCCTCGCGGACGCAGGCCATGTCCCGCCTGCAGCGATCCAGCACCGTCGACGGGTAGAAGTAGCCGTCGGCCAGCGCCGGATCGGTGGGCATCTCGCCACCACACCGCAGCTCCGCCCCCTCGCCGATGGCAGCGCGGACGTAGGCATGCACCTTCTCGCGGTGGGCAGCAGAGATCAGCGACCCGGTC